>QEXW01000032.1 GCA_003130845.1 Anaerolineae bacterium | reverse complement strand
TCATGAAAGCCTCCTGACAGAGTTTTGTTTCGCAACTACACTCTATTCAGAAGGCTTTCACTTTTCAAGACCCAAAACGAAAAGGCCAAAGTCGAGGGCGTTTTGTGGCGATTTGAGCTTAGCCTTAGGCCCAGCCCTGACCTTTTACAAAGTCGGTAATGACCGGCACCGTAACAAGCTTGCCTTGGTAGGCTTGGAATCCCAGGTAAATTGCATATAACCATACAAAGATGCCAATGCAAAAGCTAAAGGTGACTATTGCAATAATCCCTAGAATGAGCGCTTGAGCATTATGTGCCTTGATGAACGGACGGTTTTTCTTGTCTTCCATCAGCATGAGTAAGATGGGAACAAGCGGTGAGAAAATGTATGCCAGTAACGCCCATAATTTATCATCGCTGGTGACTTCATAGCTGAAATTAGACATACGAGTAGCCTCCTCTGAATGTGGTTGCAAAAATTGTACAGCCAAAGTGCACAAAAAGCAACCAGTAAATCAGACTTTTGACACGATAAGAATACCGCCAGAAAGTCCTATTCGGATTACAATTTGCGATAGATACTCTCTTCTTCCCGGTGGCCCTAGATGAAGATGGATTTAAATTGCGATCTGGGCGAATTTGACCAGACGGAAGTAGACGCGGCCGTGATGCCGTATATTACTTCTGCAAATGTGGCTTGTGGTTTGCATGCTGGAGGGGCAGCCGTGATGCAGAAGGTGATTCGTTTGGCAAAGGTGCATAACGTTCAGGTGGGTGCGCATCCTTCGTGGCCTGATAGGGAAAACTTCGGACGGCAAGCGATGCGTTTGCCCTTTGAGGAAGTGCAAGCATTGTTGTGGTATCAGATGGGGGCGTTAGCAGCTATTGCGCGGGCCGAGGGGGTGGAAATGCGGCATGTTAAACCGCATGGTGCACTCTATAACCAGGCCGCAGTTGATGTAGAACTTGCGGAAGCAATTGCTAGAGCCGTTAAGCGCTTTCGGCAGGATTTGGTTGTGGTCGGATTGGCCGGTTCGTGTCTGGTTGAAGTTGCACGCAACCTGGGTCTGCCGGTCGCTGCGGAAGCCTTTCCGGACCGGCAATATCTGCCGGATGGAACGTTGATGCCGCGCAATCTTCCTGGGGCTGTGCTTGAGGACCCGGCGGAAATCGCTCAAAATGCGGTGCGCCTGGCTCAACAGGGGATTCGCGTTGGTGAGAAATGGGTCCTTCCTGATACGCTTTGTTTGCACGGTGACCACCAAACGGCTATCGAGAATGTTCGTCAGACCTGTGCCGCCTTACAGGCTGCAGGTATAAGGGTTCAACCATTTTGAAATGGCAAGCGCTAAGAGTATCCGGTAAGGTATAACAAAAAATCTGTTGGAGAGGAGGTTGAATGGATTCGCGTTTTCGAGAACTGTTGTTGATGTATGCTCAGGCTGATACCAAAACGGCTCAGGATGAAATCGAAAAAGTTTTGTGGCAAGAATTTGGTACCAAAAAAGCCGTCTTGGTGATGGACATGTCTGGGTTTTCGCGGCTCACGCAAAAATATGGCATTGTTCATTACCTCTCGATGGTTTTACGCATGCAATTGACCTCGCAACCGGTCATCGAAGCCTTAGGTGGGCAGGTGATTAAGTTTGAGGCCGATAATTGCTTTGCCATGTTCGATTCTGTGTTGCTGGCTGTGCAGGCTGCTGTACGCCTGAATATTGCTTTTGATGCTATCAACCGGTTTACAGAAGAGGCATTCGACATTCGAATTTCGATTGGGATAGATTATGGGGATGTTTTACTCACCGGCGGGCCAGATTTCTTTGGCGACGTCGTGAATGCAGCCAGTAAACTAGGCGAGGATGTGGCCGGGCCAGGTGAAATTTTGTTGACGGCGCGCGCCTTTCAAGAACTTCCGCCCGATGCAGGCTATGCGGGTACTCCTATTACGCCGTTACTCTCGGGCGTGCGTATCGAGGCGTATCATCTGGTGTATTCCCAGCCAACTTCCTGATAGCGGGGGAAAGCATGACATTTTCTGCGTTGCTCAGGCGCTGGCAAACGGACCCGCTTATGGCGCCGAATGTTGCCATCTGGCATGTTCGCTCTGCTTGTGCTGCCGCTTGGCATGACCTGCCCTCTGATTTGCCCAGCCAGGTTGCTGATGTATTGCAGCAGCGCGGAATCCATGCTTTATACAGTCACCAAGCCGCCGCGTGGCATGCTGTGCGACAGGGTGAGCATGTGGTGATTGCTACTGGCACGGCTTCGGGCAAGACATTGTGCTATAACTTGCCGGTACAGGCGACACTCACTGAGCATTCTGCTGCGCGTGCGCTTTATTTGTTTCCGACCAAGGCCTTGGCGCAAGACCAGCTTGCCACGCTGAAGGGATGGTTTGGCTTTCATGCTTCTGCCATTTATGATGGGGATACGCCCCAGGCACAGCGCGCTTCCATTCGGAAACATGCTCGGATTGTGTTGAGCAATCCAGATATGCTTCATACAGGCATTTTGCCCCACCATGCACATTGGGCCGAGTTTTTTCGCCATTTGCAGTATGTGGTTATAGACGAATTGCACGTTTATCGGGGGGTGTTCGGTTCGCATGTGGCAAATGTCATCCGGCGGCTTAAGCGCGTGGCGGCGTTTTATGGTGCCAGGCCGCAATTTATTCTCACTTCAGCCACCATTGCCAACCCGCGTGAATTGGCAGAAAACCTGGTGGAAGAATCGGTGACTTTGATTGACCAAGATGGTTCGGCGCGTGGGGAACGGCATTTTTTGATATACAATCCGCCGGTGGTAGATGAAGCGTTGGGGTTGCGGAAGGGCATCTTTCACGAAGTGGTGCGCTTTGCAGCGGATTTGCTTGAAGCAGGAACGCAAGCGGTGGTTTTTGCTCGTTCCCGCAGAAGTGTAGAGCTTTTGTTGCGTTACCTGGCACAGGCCGGAACGCATGAAAAAAAAGCCGCCCTGTTCGATGGCTCAATAACAGATTCTGCAACGTTTCCGCGCGTTGCGCCGACGGTGATTCGGGGGTATCGTTCTGGGTATTTGCCTTCTGAGCGGCGTGAGATTGAAAAGGGGCTGCGCGATGGCACCGTGCGGCTGGTGATTGCTACCAATGCGCTTGAATTGGGTGTGGATATTGGCGGTATGGATGCCGCTTTGTTAGCGGGGTATCCGGGTTCGATTGCCAGTGTCCGTCAGCAGGCTGGACGTGCCGGGCGAGGCCAGGCGCCGGCTGTGGCGATGTTGATGGTTGGCTCTCATCCGTTGGAGCAGTTTTTGGCTCGGCATCCAGAGTATGTCTTGGAGCGGTCACCCGAACAGGGTTTAATCAATCCCGACCATTTGCTCATTTTGCTCCAGCATATCCGTTGTGCCTTGTTTGAGCTGCCGTTTCGGGTGGGGGAAGGGTTTGGACGGGTGCCGCCCGAGGTGCTGGCCGAATATCTTGAGATATTGGTCGGCAGTGGAGAAGCGTACCACCGAGAAGAGACGATGTATTGGATGGCGGATGCGTATCCGGCGGCAGGTGTTTCCCTGCGTTCGGCTTCGCCACACAATGTGATTTTACAAGTGGACGATGGCGGAAGTCCGCGCCGAATTGGAGAAGTGGACTTGGCTTCGGCGCCCTGGATGGTTCATCCGCGCGCGGTGTATTTGCACGAAGGGCAGCAATATTTTGTGCAGGAGTTGGACCTGAACCAGGCTCGCGCTTTGCTTATTCCGGTTGCGCTCGATTATTTCACCGAACCCTTGCGTGAGACAAGTTTGCAGGTGCTTTCTATTGCAGAGGAAAGTGGCGCGAAGGCCTGGGGGGAAGTGCAGGTGGTAACGCAAGTGACCGGTTTCCGCAAGCGCGCTTGGGTCAGCGGGGAGAATTTGGGTCAGGAACCACTTGACTTGCCACCCTCGGCCATGCAGACGACGGCTTATTGGCTCACTATTTCGGCCGAGGTGGTTGAAATGCTCAGTCAGCAAGGGCTGTGGACCAATGCCCCCAACGATTACGGTCCAGAATGGCCGAAGATTCGTGAGCGAGTCCGTGCGCGCGATGGTTTTCGGTGTCAGGTTTGCGGGCGTGCTGAGACGGGGCGGCAACATGATGTGCATCATAAAATCCCGTTTCGGATGTTTATGCGTTCTCGTCATCGCACGTCTGGAGATGTGGCGCTCGATGGAGTCTCGGGTGAAAAGCGAATTGGGGCAGATTGGGATGTTGACCGTGCGCGAGAGCAGGCCAATCGGCTCGAAAATCTGGTGACGCTTTGTGCGGAATGTCATCGCAGAGCGGAGGCGAATGTGCGTGTGCGCAGTGGCTTGGCTGGGTTGGGTTATACGCTGGTCAATTTGGCGCCGCTTTTTTTGATGTGTGACCCGACTGACTTGGGTGTGCATATTGAACCGGTTGCCAATGCGGTTTTTGGTCAGCCGGCCATTGTGTTGTATGACCAAACGCCGGCCGGTATTGGATTCAGCCAGAAATTGTTTGAACTACACCAGGAATTGTTAGAACGCGCGCGCGAACTTGTTGAAGCCTGTTCTTGTGAGGATGGTTGTCCCTCTTGTGTGGGGCCTGGAGGTGAGAATGGCTTGGGCAGTAAAGTCGAAACGTTGGCTATCTTAAGAGCGTTGGTGTAAATCAATTCACCGATAGCGAATCGGTTCGACTTCTCGTTTCGGCCCCTCGACCGCATCGGTGCCGCGTGGGTAGTAAAACGTTTGCCGCAGGCTCCAATTCCATTCTAAGGAGCGCCGATAGCCTTGGTATGTGCCTAGAAATTGGTTGAAACGAAACCAGAAGATGCTGGCGAAGTGTCGGTGTAAAACGCCTTGCCGCGCGGCGTGCCATAGGTCGTTGAAAATATTGCTCGCTGTCATGCGCAGGAAGTCGTAGGCGCTGAAGTGTGCTTCGGGGTAGATGCGCTTGAAGGCCATGGCTTCGCGCCGATAGCGGTTGCGCACGGCACGCGGCGTTTCATTGTGAATGTGGATGATTTCCGCTTCGGCCACATAGGCAATCCCCCAGCCTTGGCTTTGTGCCCATTTGGCCCAGGCCAAGTCTTCTAAACCGGTCAGGGTTTCGTCGTACGGTTGGATTTGCCACAGGGTGCGGCGGATGGCAGCATTGGCGTTATTGCAAAAGGGGTGCGGCTGGCGCGGGTTGGAGACATCTGGGAACCAGCGGGCGAAAATTTCATGTTCTGAGAATTTGCTTGTCTCTGCGCCGCGCTGTTTACCGTAGGTCAGCGCGATGGTCGCATCGTTGAACGGTTCGAGCAGCCGCTCCAGCCAATCGGGGTAGACGGGGTACACATGTGCCGAGGCGATGACGATTAGTTCGCGCGTGGCTGCCGACAGGCCGAGATTGAGCGAGCGTCCAAAGGTGAATTCCTGCGGGGCGATGTGCAGGATTTTCGCGCCGAACGCTTCGGCAATGGCTGGCGTGCCATCGGTTGAGCCGGAATCGACCAGGATGATTTCGACATCCTGCACCGTCTGCTGACGGATTCCTTCCAGAAGACGCGGCAGATGACGAGCTTCGTTATAAGCGCGAATGACGATGGAGCAGTTCATGGTTTGCGTTTGTATACTCGGCCTTGCGAGTCTTCGTATACCAGTTCCCACTGCTGTGTGAATTCTGGTTGTTGAATCATTTCGGGATAGCCTGCTGGACGCCCTGTAAGCCAGGCCGTTTGGAAGGCGACGAAATAATCGGCATCCCGTGAGCGGGTGACGGAATTGGTAAAGGGACGGTCGTAGAGATAAAAGGGTAGGCCGTTTTCGACAATCACAACCGATTGGTGGACATTTTTTTGAACATAATCGTAGGCGCTAAAGTAGCCATGGCTGCCGACTGCTTGCTCAAATTGGTCGCGCAGCACCAAGTCACCGCTTGGTCGGTATTGCAGGAGTTGTCGGTTGCGCCAGACACCAAAGGCGCCCAAGCTGATGACTAGGATAACCGCTACGAGTGTAAAGCCCCAGTGTGCTGTCACCCACTGATATATTTTGGAGATGACCGGCTGCAGCACAAGCAGCAGGAGCACGGCTTGGTACGCTAGCAAGCCTACGGCAAACCGCCAAGCAATTTGCGCGGGTTGCTGGTTGTTGCCCAAAAAGGCCGAGGCTGGCGTGAGCGCAAAGGTGAGTAGGAGCATGAATCCCAACACGCTGGGCAGGCGCATTTTGGGCCAAATCCATGCAGCCAAAATGGAGAGCGTGGCAATTCCCAACATAAGGTAAAACTGCGTCGAAAGGTGTTCGTAAAAATAGGGGTTACTCAGGTTGGCCGCTATGCTCCAGCTACTTAGGCGGGCAGCGCTGGCCTTAAAGAGGCTGTTCATCGCAACCAAGTTGCGAATTGCCCATAGCACACCTGGCAAGACCAAGAGTGCATAGTGTGCATGCTTAAAGAGCGCCTGTTGCCAGCCTTGGTGGCGCAACATGAAAAAGAAGCTTGTGACCCAGGCAAAGACAATCAGCAACACCGCGTTTGGCTTGACGCTCACCGCCAACATGCTTGTCACGGCCAAGCCAAGCAGGTGGGAGTGGCTTTGGTTCTCATCGGTGGGTGTGAAGAGGGTAATTGCGAGCAAGAGTGCGCCAAGCAGCAAATCGTTTTTGCCAATCAGGCTAATTTGTGGCCAGAGTATCCACCACAGGTTTGTTTCGTTGCCGGGCAAATACAGACGACTGAGGCTGAGCAGCACTGCGATGAATAGGAGCAAGCCATACGGTAGGCGGGTGAAGCGCACCATTACGAGCCACCAGGCGAGCAGAAAGTACAGCGCGATGAGGGCGTGTATCAGACCAATTAGATAGCCTGATGGGTTCAGGCCAAAGGCCAGCGCCAGCAGCGACTCGTACCCGAAAGGATATTCCCCATAGTCTATCGTCAGATCCCAGGCTGAGCTGGTGACGAGCAATTCAATGGCTTTCGGAAAGTGATATAGCCCCGCATCCCAGTTTAGTGTCTTAGAAATGGGCGAAAATGGCCAGCGCACCAGGGGGTAAAACGCCAGTGTGAAAAACACCACCAGGCCGGTGCAAAGCAGCGCGATGTTCAGCAACTGTTGGGCGCGATGTTCTGAAAAGGTTGTGTTTTCTGCAGGGAGAAATGTAAATTTTTCGTGTTGCCAGGCGAACAGGTAAAAAACCACGCCGCTGCATAGCAGGCTGAGTGATACCGCCAGCCAAAGGTTGTATAGTTTCAAAAGGCCCAATACCTGACCGGCGAAGACCACACCGTAGAATAAGGCTGTGAGCGCAAGAAATGACCAACTGAGCCAACGCAATAAGCGCATACATCACCGCTTTTGTTGTGATTCTTCTAGCAAAAAATCGCCCCCGGCGAATAAGCCGCGTGTTATGGTTTGGATGGCGGGGGCTTCGAGCAGGCGGTGCGGCTCAAAGATTTTCAAACGGGCATTGACCGGCAGAACGCCGCGCTCCAGAAATTCCCCAAAGGGCAGGGATGTGCGGAACAGTTGATAGTACAGAAAACGGCGGGCGTTTCGGCGGAACTCGACCGGTGCTTCGATTTTTTCTGCGGTTAGGAATTTTTCTAAGGTGTCACGATATTCGCCGATTGATTGAGGAAAGAAAACGGTTGGGTAACGCGTAAAGCGCGCTTTGCCTGCGCACAGAACGGGCGCACCCAAGATGGAGGCTTCTAACCCGATGGTGGAGTTGTAAATCATCACGAATTTGGAGCGTGCAATCAACTCGTAGGAACTTAGGTATTCTTGGGGCGGCACAAAGAGCAGGTTGGGGAGTTCGGTGGCGCGGTGGGTTTGGACCCATTCTGCCACGCTTTCTTGGCTCTCTTTGCCAGGCCGGGCTTCGTCGGGATGGGCGCGCAGGATAAACAGTGTTTCGGGGTGGAGACGCGCTGTTTTCAGCACCAGGTCGAGCCAGGCGAACATATCCGAGAAGACAGTGTTAGCGTGCGGCTGGCTGGTATCGAAAATGACGTTGGTAAAGACCGGCACAATTTGCCGGAAGGCGGCGGCTTTTTCTAGGAAGGTTTCGTCTAACCCTTTCATCGAAGGCCAGAACTGAATGCCTGCCATGCTGAAATTGCCCTGAAAACGCTGCTCCAGGTAGGCATCCAGGCGGGCGTTTTGCGCTTCGGTCAGCTCGAAAGAATCGGGGATTTCGATGGGGTAGATGGTGGCCTCGCCTTCGGTGAAGAAGCCGGTCATGGGCATCAGGCCGACTTCGTGCGTAATCACACGCACCCCGCGCCGTTGGGCCACCCATTTGGCGGTTGCTTCGGGGTAGAACTGCCCATTGAAGACGATGACCGCCTGTGGCTGGGTTTGTTCCAGGAATTGTTCGAAGTGCTGCGCCACGTTGAACGCGGAAAGGATGTATTCGCGGTAGAGAAAGCGTGTCGCGTCATCATCCACAAGGTGATGGCGGCGTAAAATCCAGCGCAGTGCGGGCAGGACGAGTTCCCCAAGCGGTATTCCCTGCCAGGTGAAGGTCATCAGTTCAGGCAGGGAGAGCGGTTTGAGCGCGGCTTCGAGTTCGACGTTCCGCTCGAAGGTGAACCAGGTTACCGTTGTCTGGTTGTCCGGTGTTCCCATGATTGGAGAACCGGATAAGCGGTTCACCGGAACTCCAGAATACAGCGTTTTGGCCTGGAAGATGCACGACCGGCAAGGTGGGGGTTGTGCTGGGTTGTGCCGGTTGGTGCCAAGCACGCAGCGACTCATGCCCTGTTTACAAGCAAAATACGCCACTGGAATGCCTTGCAAGCGCAATCCCCAAGAAGTGAGTAGGTGAAAGGCGCTGTTCCAGGAAAGGTCATCTAACCCGCTGGAGGCTTTGAAGAAGGCCACCGGGCGGATCTCACGCGGCGCAGGGGTGACACGTGCAACACGCCGTGCCATGCGGTAAATGCGCAGGTTGTTGAGCAGGCGGGCGAGGCGGCGATGCAGGTTACGCAAGGTGTTTTTCATAGATGCGTTGATTTTACAAGAGAAAATGGCGCAAAGCGATACACAACTGGCGGAAATCGTGAGATTTTCGCCAGTTGCGAGAACAAGCAGAACAGAGCGGCGATTGACCGTTGCAGGCGAGGTTTGTGTGTGATGGCAGATTGATTAGGTCAAGTGCATGGAGTGTGTTTATCCGCCAATCTGGTTCATGACGCGGTTAAGCGGGATAATCCCCTCTTCCAGGCCGTGCCCCCAGGGTTTGTTCCACACGCCATCCAGGATAATCTGGCGTAGTTCTTCGTCGCTGGCGCCGTTGCGCATCGGAGAGAGCAAGTCCAACTCTTTTTCGCGCAGTAGGCACATGCGCAAGACCCCATCTGCGGTTAACCGCGCACGGGTGCAGGCAGAGCAGAACGGCACAGTCACAGAGGAAATGAATCCAATCTCGCCTTTTGCGCCGCGAATGCGGTAAATGCGCGCTTCACCATCGTATTTGCCGCTGGCCTCCAGGGGGCCAAACTCGGTTTCGATTTTTTGTTGGATTTCCGCGGCGGTAACGACTTGTTGGGTTTGGATGTCGGTTGCGCCGGCAAAGGGCATCATTTCAATAAAGCGCATCTGCCAGGGGCGGTCTAGGGTGAGTGCGGCCAGGTCAATCACATCGTCTTCGTTGTAGCCGCGCACCACCACACCATTCAATTTGACCGGTGTCAGCCCGGCGGCTTCAGCAGCCAGGATGCCCTCCCAGACCTGTTCCAGTTTGCCCCAGCGCGTCAGGCGGCGGAACTTTTCGGGGTCCAGCGTATCAATTGAGACGTTCACTCGTTGCAGACCGGCTTCTTTGAGCGGTCGCGCTAGCTTGGAGAGTAAAACGCCATTGGTGGTCATCGAAAGCGAGCGGATGCCGGGGGTGGCTGCAATGGCCCGCACCAGTTCAACAACATGCGCGCGCACGGTCGGTTCGCCACCCGTCAGACGGATTTTGTCGAACCCCAAACTGGCGAACAGCCGCACCAGGCGCAGAATTTCGTCATCTTGCAATAAATCGGCGTTGGGCCGAAAGGTTTGGTCCTCCGGCATACAATAAATACAACGCAAGTTACAGTGGTCGGTCAGGGAAATGCGCAAGTAATGGATGTTCCTGCCGAAGCGGTCAATGGCCATATGTCACCTCGCAGAAATTTCACCGTTAAGTACTCCAATTATACAGCGGGGTGGGGCATTCACAATTTGTGATTCGACAATTCGTGTACAATAGCGGCACAATGAAGTTTTCTCGTCTGCTGTTGTG
>QEXW01000031.1 GCA_003130845.1 Anaerolineae bacterium | reverse complement strand
TTTGAAGCAATTTACACAAGGCTACGGTAACTATACCCAAGAGCGGGATAGTTTGTTTGCAAATAAGTCTTTAGATGAGATTGTGAGCGATATTGAGAAGCGGAGAAAAACAACGAAGTGAAAACAAAGCGCAGGTTCTGTGTAGGCAGGCTTGCGCTTTTTGTTATCATAAGTTCTGTGTGGGAAAATCCTGCCCAACATTCCGTGCAGGCGGACGGGCAGGGGTGTTGTCCCGCCCAAAGGCGGGTTCGCCCTTTAGGTTTTTCCCGCTAAGTTTTCCCTCGCTGCCGCTAAAACCTGCTGTTGAAACTGTCGAAAAAGGGGCGAATCTATCTTAAACCAAAAGGGTTTGATTATGGTAGAGGTGTTCCTATAGCGAAATACAAACCCTGTAACTTACGACCAGGTAGAATCTCCCTAGCCGGAGTTGGTTTTTGCTCCGGAACAGGGGCATTTGGTAGGGTGTGTAGATGGTGGGAAACGAATCGCGCACCTTTGAGCAAGCAAAACGCGCCCGTTGGACCGAGCGCGTTGGTAGGGAGTGGAGATGGCGGGAATCGAACCCGCGTCCGAAAGATTCGACCGCCGGAAGTCTACATGCGTAGCTGGTTGAAGGTGTCGCCGCGGGGAACTCAACAAGCAAAATTCTCCCGAGGCCATCCGCTTGGGCCCGAAGGCCCTCTTTCGCACCGTTAGCGGCTTGGCGGCGCGGCATTCTGCCTTTATCACGCCCGCACACTCTCCGGGCAGACTACGGGAGCGGCAGACGCCATACCTCTGCGGGTATGGACCGTTTTGCTCTCAACCGCGATTAGGCGGCGAGGGGCATAGCGGCGTAGGAAGTGCGGTTGGCACTTGATTTTTTGCGCTGATTTTACGAGGTCGGCGCACTCTCGGCACGCATTCCGGGGCCAGCCTCTCCCGTCGAAGCCTGTCATCCCCAAGGCAGGCGGGAAAGTTCCCCGTCAAAATTATAGCACGAGTTGTGAAACAAAGGGGAATGCTTAAGGCGCACTATTTGAAGATGAGTTGCGTTCGTTCAATCCGTGTTGCTTCTAGGGGAATGCCCAGAGCATCCAGCACCTCTTCCGGGCGACCGGTGGCGCCTTCACGCGCTGCCAAGCGCATTAGAAGTTTGCCATGTTGGTCGGGTTGTGCAGCCGGAGCAGGGGATACGGTCAGCTGCTCAATCAAGGGCCGCAAATCATAGGGTTTGCCGCGTCGCTCGCGCGGCAAAGAGGGGGCGTTGAGGATGGTTTCGATGCGCTGTTCTAGGGTGTGTGGGTGAATATTTTCGAGCAGTTCCACTTCGTATTCTGCGGAAATGACTTGGGTTTGTAACGCCGGGGCGCGCTCATCCACCGTTTCCACGCGCAAGATGGTCAATCCTGAGGGAACAACAGTTTGAATGCGTTCTACTAATCCGGCGAGTGACAAATTTTCGGTGAGTTTCAAATCTACCACTTCGCACCGGCTTGAAAAACCCAGTGGCAAGGCAGCCGCCAGTTGAATTTGGGGGTGCGGGTGAAACCCTTGGCTGTATGCTAGGGGGAGTGCAGCGCGCCGTGCGGCACGCTCCCAGATTTTATGCAGGTCGAGATGACCGGTATAGCGTAAGGGGCCTTGTTTGGAAAAGGTGATGCGTAGGCGCATGAGCAGGATGAGTGATGAATAGAACAAGGGTCACTGCCGAGCGGCGAGCGGCGTGATGAGCAGAGAGATGGCTAGACCAGGCAGGCCAAAGAGCAGCGGGTTGAGTGCAGCATTGTGGGGCGAGGTAAGCCATAGAAACAAGATGACGGACGCGCTTACGATGCCGCTGACCAGGGCAGTGGGTAAGGCGCGCAGTTTGCGCGAGAGGCGAATGAGCCAACCAATCGCCGCAGCGCTGAAGGTCAGCAATAACAGTTCCAACCAATTGACCGCAATCCCGCGCTGACGCAACAGTGCGCTGGCAGCCATGGTTGTCATGAAAACCAGTAGGCCGGCGGGCAGGCCGACCAGGACATCGGATGTGTATGCAATTAAAAGTTTCATGCTGTTGATGGGATGACGGTTAATTCTTTGGCAGGTGTTTTTACTTCGGGGCATTTCCAGTAATTGCCAGGATGTTCGCGTCGAATGGCGGTGAAGGTTGGTAGGATGCCACATGCAAAGCAGTGTTGACGACAGTCAATACGGGTGATGCCCTCCAGGCTTTGACGGTAATCTTGAAAGAGATAAGACTTCTTAACGGCAGCGCTGATGTGGTCCCAGGGGAAGATTTCATCTACGCGCCGCTGACGATGGGTGTAGAACTGTGGGTCAAGACCATGTTGCTTAAAAGCGTCCAGCCAGACATCATAGCGGTAGTTTTCGTTCCAGGCGTCAAATTTGGCGCCGTTTTTCCAGGCGGTGTAAATTACCTCGGCGAGGCGGCGGTCGCCGCGCGAGAGGAAGGCTTCTAGGAAAGTATCTTCGGGCCGGGTGAGAGTCAATTTGATGTTGCGCTCACGGTATAGCAAGTCGCGCAGCAGATTTTGTTTGGCGCGAATTTGTTCTACGGTATCGCAGGAAACCCATTGGAACGGCGTCTGCGGTTTAGGCACGAAGGTGCTGACGCCCACGTTGAGTTTGGCTTTATAGCCTATTACCTTGCGTCCCTCGCTCAGGACACGTTTACATAGGTCGGCAATGGCACGTACATCTTCCAGGGTTTCGCTCGGATGCCCAATCATGAAGTACAGTTTGATGGTCACCCAGCCTCGGCGGTAAATTTCGCGTGTGGTTTCGATGATTTGCTCATCGGGGATGAATTTGTTGATGATGCGGCGCATGCGTTCGGTGGCAGCTTCAGGAGCGAGTGTAAATCCGCCGGAGCGCCGGTCTTTGAGACGCTCCATTAGGTCAATGGAGACAGACTCGATGCGCAGGGAGGGTAAACTGACGGTAAGGTGTTTTCCGCCAAATTTCTCACCGATGCGGGTCACCAGTTCGAGGATGTTGGTGTAATCGGAGGAGGAGAGTGAGAGCAGCGCCAGTTCCTCAAAGCCGGTATTGCGAATGGCTTGCTCGGCAGCCGCGACGATTTCCTCGACCGGGCGCTCACGCACCGGGCGCACAATCATACCGGCATGGCAAAAGCGACAGCCGCGCGTGCAGCCACGCATAATTTCTACGCTGGCGCGGTTGTGAACGGTTTCGATGTTTGGCACGATGAAGCGGGTTGGTGGCGGGGGGAGTTTCGGCACCATGCGTTTGGTGATGGTTTGGGGGGCTTCAGGAACAAGCGGTTGCACTTCAGCGACCGTGCCATCATCGAGGTATTCGACTTGGTAAAAGCGGGGGATATACAGGCCAGGAATGCGCAACAAGGTGCGTAGTAAGGCTTCTTTTTGTTTAAACGGCGAAAGCGCAAAAGATGTACTGTCTTTGCGGCTTGCTTGTTCTTTGAATGTTTGAACAGCGTTGAGGATGTCGTGAATGATTTCTTCGCCTTCGCCAATGACGAACGCATCTATGAAGGCGCTCATCGGTTCGGGGTTCATGGCGGCGTGTCCGCCCGCAATGACCAGCGGATGTCCGATATGGCGCTCTTCAGCGCGCACGGGTAGGCCGGCGAGGTCTAACACGTTGAGGGCATTGGTGTAGAGTGTTTCGTAGGGTAAGGTAAAGCCAATGATGTCAAAGGCTGCCAGGGGGTGAAAGGTCTCCAGTCCATAGAGAGGGATACCATTGGCGCGCATCAGCGTTTCCATATCGTGCCAGGGAGCATAGGCGCGTTCGGCCAGCGCATCTTCGCGCTGATTAATCTGGTCATATAGAATTTTCAGGCCAACGTTGGAAACACCGATGTCATATACATCAGGGAAAACCAGCGCTACGCGGGTAGGAGTAACATCCCAGTCTTTGATGGTGATGTTGAACTCGCCACCTACGTAGCGACCTGGTTTAGCGACTTTGAGCAGGATTCTATCGAGTTTGGCTTGTATTTCTAAAGGCGTCATCATGCGCCCGATTATACCTGCCTGTGCCTGTGTGCAACATGGATATTTGTCACAAATTTAGAGAAAATGTGTCCAATTTTAATCTTGCTGTGTCATGTCAATGGCTGCTGGGCAGTTTGCTCTTTCTTGAAGCGATTGTATCCATACAGCCAGAGCGCGCCTAACCCTAACAGGATAGCCAGGATGTTGACCAGGTTGCCTAGCATGGGGATGGCCGCCAAGAGAGCAAATAGGGTCACCCCCAACAGGAGCGGCCAGATGCGGTGTTCGGCCCATTCGGGCTTGAGGCGTTGTAACAGCAGCTGCCCGCCGATGAGAGCGACGATAATTTTGGCAAGGAAGGTGGAGGATAGCACGAAGCCAAGAATCAACAAGAATAACAGCAATACGCCGGTCCACACAATGGCTGCACTCAGGCGGTTTAGGGTCAGGATGCCGAAGGTCAGACCACCGACTAGCATCGTTACAACAATCAGCGTAATGGAGAAGAAAAAAGCAGCCCAGGAGACGATGCCCCACCCGAAGGCCGGTAATGGAGCGGTTCGCACTTGCTCGGCGTTGGCTTGCATGAAGCGTGGAAACAACCCGACAAGGGCCAAACCCACCAGAAACAGGCTAACCAAGTTGCGCAGCATGTCGAACAAGCCGGATATGAAACGTTCGGCAGGTGTGTGGGGGATGGTTTCTTCTTGTGGCGCAATCGCCGGCTCTAGCCGTTGTACGCGCCCGGCGATGCCGCTCGGCAGGGGGATTTCATGGGGGCTGACGTATTCTAATGTGCCTTCAATTTTGGCTTGTGGGTCAATTTTGAGGCCGGGGCCGACGTTTGGTAGCGGAATGGGAGAATCGGGCAAGAAGACCAGCGGGCCGCTTTGCTCTTGCTTGGGGTCACCTGCGGTGATATTGGCGTTTCCACCCACTTTGCCGAGCAGTTCTGCGCCGCCCACGCCAATTTTTAGGTTGCGCGTAATTTGGCCGGCGAGGCGTGCTTGTCCGCCGGTAAAGATGACATCTTGCGCGACTGAACTATCTACTTTGGTTTCAAGGCTGCCACCCGCAGCGATGAGGTCGCTGCCGATGGTGGCTTTTTCATCTAGGAGGATGGCGCCAGCGGCCAGGCGGGCGTCATCCCGTATTGTGCCTTTAATGATGATGGCTTGGCCAGCAGCAATTAGGTCGCCTTCGACGGTACCGTTGATGGTAATAACGCTTGCCGCGGCGACCAAATCGCCTTTGATGGTTCCGTTGAGCGTAATGGTTTGTCCCATCACGTACAGGTCGTCTTCGATGACTTCTTCGGCGCCGATGGTAATTTCCTCGCCGCCACGCTCATCAAAAGCCAGCACGGGGGTAACGATGACCGCGAGCAGCACAAAAAGGGTTAATACAGTGAGAAAAGCGCGTTTACGCATGGGTTCTCCTTAAGAGAAAACGTTTGAGACATTTGGGGGGAATATACGTTTGTAAGACGTTTCCGTTTCTAAAAATATGCTCAAATTTTATTCCGAAACTGGAAGGATGTGGGATGCGATTTCCTTGCGGATGAGTTGCTGCTGGAAGGAGGGCATCTTGTCAGAATTTTTGCGTTTCTGAAATTTCTGTTGCTTGAGCCGCTTGTTATAATTGCCTATATGACACGTGAATATGTTTTTGATTGGTCGCTTGATTTGCAATCTTCTCCCGAAGCGTTATGGCCGTTTGTGGCGGATACCAATCGGTTTAACCATGACACTGGATTGCCGGCGGTTACACCGGTCCTGAAGGCGTCAGAGCTGCGCCCGGGGATGAAGCGATTGAAATTTTCGCTGTTTGGCCTTTTGGTTGAATGGGATGAGCAACCGTTTGAGTGGGTGTACCCTTATCGTTTCCAAATTCGCCGGTGGTATCGGCGCGGTCCGTTTAAAGAAATTCGTGTTCGGGCTGAGATGACACCCAAGCCGGAGGGCGGGACACACTTGCAGTATAAGGTGTGGTTTGCCCCGGCTTGGCCGTTAATTGGCGATGTGGCTATTTTATGGCAAGTGGGGTTCGTGAGTCGGTTTCGTTTCTTAAGTGTCTTTCGGAAGTATGATAGGCTTGCGCAACAAGGCGCTTCGCAGTTCGATATTCCTGGCACAGCGCGTTTTGCTGCGGGTGGTAAGCAACGCTTGGAGGCTTCTCGTGCAGCAATTGTAGCCGATGGTGACCCGATACTCTTCGAGCGGTTGACCTGGCTGTTAGAACATGCAGACGATTTGGCTTTGCAGCGTTTGCGTCCTTATCAGTTGGCTGACTTGTGGAGCTTGCCGCGCCGCACTGTGTTGGAGGCGTTTCTGCGTGCTGCCCGTGCCGGGGTGTTGGATTTGCGTTGGGAATTGCTATGTCCCTCTTGTCGCGGTACGGCTGAATCTCATGCCACTTTGGGTGAATTACACAATCGTTCTCATTGTCCTTCTTGTCATATTGACTTTTCTGTCAATTTCGACCGGCAAGTGGAGGCGGTGTTCCGTCCCAACCCGGCCGTGCGCGTTATTCCTAGCATGTATCAGTTCTGTGTTTCTGGGCCGCATTCTCAGCCACACAATCGGATGACGGTGCAACTTGTGGAAGGAGAAGAGGTTGTTGTGAGTCTGGTGTTAGAAGAAGGTCGCTACAGTCTTAACGCTTCAGGGATACGTGGAGAGTTGCCGATTGTGGTTTGTAAAGAGGGCGAAACGTCATGTACTTTGGCATTGCCGGCTGACAGGTGGGACGAAGAGGAAGTGCGGCTGGCACCTCGGTCAGTTTTGCACCTGAAAAATGGAAGTGGGTCTCCGCAGTTTGTTCGTCTGGAGCGCACGGCCTGGCGCGATGATGCTGCAACGGCTGCTGATGTGACTTCACTACAAGTGTTTCGAGACTTGTTCTCCAGCGAGGCGCTGCGGACGGGTGAGGAAATCTCCATTGGCAGCGTGACGCTTTTGTTTACGGATTTGCGCAATAGTACGCGGCTTTACTTGCAAATCGGCGATGCCCCGGCGTTTGGACGTGTTCGCCAACACTTTGCTTTGTTGGAACAAGCGATTGCTGCCGAGGGTGGGGCAATTGTCAAAACCATCGGCGATTCGGTGATGGCAGTGTTTCGCCAGCCGGTTGCTGCATTACGAGCGGTCAAGGCCGCACACCAGGCCATTTCGCAGTTGGAAGGTTCGCCTGCGCTTTCTATCAAGTTTGGGTTGCATGCTGGCTCGTGTATTGTGGTTACGCTCAATGACCGGTTGGATTATTTTGGCTCAACTGTCAATATCGCTGCACGTTTGCCGGGGCTGGCAGAAGGTGGAGAGATAGTCTTCTCCAGAGAAATTCGAAATGACCCTGAAGTGCAATCTTGGCTGCAACAAAATTACCCCGAGCCGACTTGGTTTCAGGCGCAGGTTAAAGGTTACGACCAGCCATTTGATTTGTGGCGCATGTGGGTTTGAGCTTGGGCATGCCCTTGCCAGCTGACTGGATGCGATTAACCGGTCGGAGGCTGTTTTGAACAAAGGAGGAGTTTTATGGAAGCATTCGACTGGTATTCCCTGGTGGTTTTGCCCATTCTGGTGTTTGTTGCGCGTTTTGTGGACGTGACGTTGGGGACCATGCGCATTATCTTCACCTCGCGCGGGCGCCGCCATCTGGCGCCTGTTTTGGGTTTTATTGAGGTTTTTATCTGGATTGCGATGGTAGGGCAAATCGTCAAGAGCGCTAACAGCCTGAATGCCTACCTAGGTTATGCCGCCGGGTTTGCACTCGGGACGTATGTTGGAATGTTGTTGGAAGAGCGGCTGGCAATGGGTACGCTGGTTGTGCGTGTCATTTTGCCTAATGGTGCGGAACGGTTAATGGCCGCCTTGCGTCAGGCTGGTTTTGGTGTGACTTCGGTAGATGGACAAGGGGCGCAAGGCCCGGTCAAATTGCTTTATACTGTGGTGCAAAGAAAAAATCTTGAATTGGTCACCCAGATTATCCATGATACCTGTCCCGGCGCATTTTTTGCGGTGGAAGAAGTGCGCTTGGCTGAGCGCGGTATTTTTCCGATTACACCAGGTAGTATTGGCAACAAGACGTAAAGGCAAGTATGGAGTCAGGTCATCCATTGCTTGGGTGGTGTTCTCCACTTGCGGTTTGTCGCGTAGCCAGCACGACCAGGCTGCGCGGCTGAACGCGATATAGCCCGCTCAAGACGGGGGGGGCAACATCGGGGTGAGCAATCCCTTCTGGGCCGGAGAGCCAGGTATCTAGCACGCGCTTCCAGCCTTGAGCGGAAGGCGGGGGTGGCAGTTCAAAATCCAGCGATTCCCAATAGGCATTCAACATAATGTGAAAGAGGTGCCTTCCTGAAAGGCTTTGAACACTCAGCGCGAGGCTGTGCGAATCATCGGCCCAGTCGGGTCGGTTTAGGCGTGTGCCATGCCAGGTGACGAACACATCGCGCAAAATCTGGCGCAGTGGCGCATTTTGCACTTGGCGCTGGGTGAGGGACATGCTTTGGCGTAAGTAGATGAGGGCACGGGTGAATTCAAGAATTTCGGCATGTCGTTCTACAAGACTCCAATCGAACCAACTGGTTGGGTTATCTTGCGCGTAGGGATTGTTGTTGCCGTGCTGCGTACGGCGTACTTCGTCTCCCATTCCAAGCATGGGTACGCCAATGGAGAGCAGGGTGGTTGCCAATAGGTTTTTTATTTGTCGGGTGCGCAGAGTTTCGACTTCTGGGTCGTCTGTTGGGCCTTCTCGGCCACAATTCCAACTCAGGTTGTAATCGCTGCCATCGCGATTGTTTTCCCGATTGGCCCAGTTGTGTTTTTCGTTGTATGAAACCACGTCGTTGAGTGTGAAGCCATCGTGGCAGGCCACAAAGTTGACGCTTTGCTCTGGTTCGCGCTCTTCGTGTGCGTACAAGTCAGGGCTGCCGAGCAGACGGTTGGCCACGCGCCGCACGGTGCCGTTATCTCCTTTCCAAAAACTGCGCACATCATCACGAAAGCGGCCGTTCCATTCCAAGAAGAAATCGCCCATAAAATTGCCCACCTGGTACAGCCCGCCGACATCCCACGCTTCGGCAATCAATTTCACGCCTGCCAGCACCGGGTCGGATTCGATGTCCCACAGCAACGGTGAACTGGGGAGTGGGTTGCCCTGTTCATCCCGGGAGAGAATCGAAGCCAGGTCAAAGCGGAAGCCATCTACATGCATCACCTGTACCCAATAGCGCAGGCTATCCAGAATCATGCGCCGCACGATGGCATGGTTGGCTTTCAATGTGTTGCCACATCCTGAAAAATTGATGTACTGTGCACGGTCTGTGGGGTGGAGCATGTAATAGGCGCGATTTTCTAAGCCGCGAAAGCACAACGTCGGACCATCCGCGCCATTTTCGGTGGTGTGGTTGTAAACGACATCGAGAATGACCTCGATGCCGGCGCGGTGCAAGGCTTTGACCATGTCGCGGAATTCATTGACCGGGCCGAGTGGGTCGCGGCGAGAACTGTAGGCGGCATGGGGTGCAAAGAAAGAGATGGGGCTATAGCCCCAATAGTTGGTGAGCCCAGGCGGTGCGTCTTGTGGGTCGAACTGGAAAATTGGCAGCAGTTCTACGGCTGTAATGCCGAGTGCTTTTAGATAGGGGATTTTTTCAATGAGGCCGGCGTAGGTACCCCGCTTTTGTTCCTCCAGTCCAGAAGTGGGATGGCAGGTGAAGCCACGTACGTGCATTTCATAGATGATGGTGCGCGAAATCGGGTGTTTGAGTGGCAGGTCGCCCTCCCAATCGTAAGCGCGCGGGTCTACCACAACGGATTTTAAACAGGCATGCGCATTGCTTCCTGGTCGGCAGGCCAAGGCACGGCTGTAGTTTTTTCCCATTGCTACACCGCGCCCATACGGGTCGAGCAACACCTTTTCGTTATCGAAGCGCAATCCCTCGTCAGGACGGTTTGGGCCGCTCACTCGCCAACCGTAGAGTTGACCGGCTTGTAAACCTGGCACAAAAATATGCCAATAGTAGCCAGTGCGATTTTGGATTGGGTCTAGCCGAAAGATATGTGAAGGCGCCTGTGCTTCTGTGTGGTCGAACAGGAGCAACTCTACCGCTGTAGAGTTTTTGGAAAATACGCTAAAGTTTACTCCGTGTGGGTGAATGGTTGAACCAAGTGGGTGGCTTTTTCCGGGCAGGGCGTGAACCATCATTTCTCCTTGCTCAATAAACCATTAGGGCGCATTTTGGTATGCACAGGCAAATTGGCTAGAAGGTTGTTGATGGTTGCCTATATATTGTCTGTTTTGGTGTTGCGCCATACTTTGATTTTACACGAGGATACGTTCTATGCTAAATGGTGTCCCCTCGGCGGGTGGTTCGTCGAATTCGCGCGCGGCCAGGTGACCGGAGAAGACTGCCTGGGCAATCAGGTTGGGGGCTTCGGCGTCGCCGATGACGCGCAGGGTGTGGAGTTTCCCTTCAGCCAGGGCGGGCTGGAGTTCGCGGTATAGCCCATCGTTTGGGATGCGGTCGGTGACGAGGATGACGCCCTCGGCGGGGAGAGCGGATTCCGCGCCGGTGATGCCATCCATCACGGTAACATGATTCGGCTCGATATGGGTCAGGGTGTGTTTGGGGAGCAGGGTGACGCCCAGGCTGCGCAGTCGCTTTTCGACTCGTTCCTGTTCGAGTGTAAATTGAGTCCAATACGAAACCAGCGGCGCGGGGGTGATGAGGGTCACCCGGCAGCCGTTTTGGGCGCACAGTTCGGCCAGCAATCCGCCCAGGATGTAGTGGTCGTCGTCGTAGATGATGACGTTGCCCGCTGGAAGTTTGCCCGCGAAAATGTCATCGGGCGTGAGAGCGCGCTCGTGGCCAGGAACCGGCTGCCAGAGGGTGCGACCGACTCCATCGCGGCGGTAGGCGGCTCCGGTGGCGATGATGACGTTCGGGATGCCGCTCTCTAAAATATCGGAGGCTGTCATCCGGCTGGAGGGGTACAGTTCCACATTTTTCATTTTTTCCAATTGCGTTAGCCGCCAATCCACCACCCGCCGCCATTCGATGAGACCGGGCAGGGCCGATTCGTGAAGTACCCGCCCGCCCAATTCGCGCTGCGCCTCGGTGAGTGTGACATGGTAGCCACGTTGGCCTAGGGCGCGGGCGGCTTCCATGCCGGCCGGGCCGCCGCCGACTACCAGGATTTCCTTGTCGGATTTTTTCGGCTGGATGTTTTCGGGATGCCAGCCGCGCCGCCATTCCTCGCCCATCGTCGGGTTTTGGGTGCAGCGGATGGGGACGTAGCGCGTATCGCCGGTGACGCAGATGTTGCAGCCGATGCATTCGCGGATGTCTTCGACCCGGTTCGCGCGGATTTTGGCGGGCAGGAAGGGGTCGGCAATGGAGGGACGCGCCGCGCCAATTAGGTCGAGAACGCCGCGCCGCACCGCCGAGACCATTGCGTCGGGCGTGGTGTAGCGTCCGACGCCGACCACCGGTTTGCTGGTGAGCCGCTTGACGAATTGGATATACGGCTCTTGGTGGCCCGCTTTGCAGAAGCGCGAGAGCGTGGAGTCGTTGCTCCAGCCGCTCAGGTTCACGTCCCACAGGTCGGGCAGTTCGGCCAGCATGGCGACCACGTCGTGGCCCTCGCCCTGGTGGGTGATGCCGTCTTCGCCGAGCAGTTCATCCACCGCGAAGCGCACGGCCACCGCGCATTTATCGCCGACCGCGTCTTTGGTGTCCTCGATGATTTCGCGCAGGAAGCGCACGCGGTTTTCGAGCGAGCCGCCGTATTCGTCCGTGCGGTCGTTGTAGCGGCGGATGATGAACTGGATGGGCAGGGTCATGCCGTGCGCGGCGTAGCAGTAGATGATGTCGAATCCGGCTTGTTTGGCGCGCAGGGCGGCCTGGCGGTGCCATTTCCGCACGTTGCGGATGTCTTCTTTGTCCATGCGGCGGCTTTGTATCGGCTCCCAGCCCGATGCGCCGATGATGCCCATCGAGCGCGGGGCTAGGGCGGGCGTGCGCGAGTATAGGTTGGAGGCGTTGATGCCGTTGTATGCCAGTTGGATGCCGGCTAGCGCGCCGTACCGATGCACCGCCTCGGCCATTAGCGCCAGGGCGGGGATGTCGTCATCGCTCCACAGGCGGCCCTCGAAGTATGGCGATAGGTCGCTCGAGTGATGGATTTCGACTTCTTCGGTGCAGACTACGCCCCAGCCGCCCTCGGCTTTTATGCCGCGCATGGCGGCCAGGCCGCGCGGCATGCGGTGGCCGAATCCGTTGCAGTGCGGTACTTGGTAGAAGCGGTTGGGGGCCGTGACCGGGCCAATTTTGACCGGTTCGAACAGGATGTCGAAGGGCGAGGGCATGCTTGCTCCTTATTTTCGCTTTCTCTTGCTTGCTAATAGCGCGCGCGTTGTGCTAGAAGGGGGGATTTCCTCTTCTTTTGGGGTTAGGGCAGCGGATGGGGCAGCGGATTCGTGAAACGGAGAAGCGGATGTTGAAACGGATGAAACGGATGGGGCAGCGGATTCGTGAAACGGAGAAGCGGATGTTGAAACGGATGAAGCGGATGGGGTAGCGGATGTTGAAACGGATGGTGGGTTTTCGTTGACGCGGTTTGGTACGTCGTAGGCGTTTGTTGCGCGTTCTTTCGCTTTGCGCAGGGCTTCCATGCTGGGGGTGGAGACCGTGACCGGCGCTTTTTTCGGCTTCTGGAAGGTCAGCCGTGCCTGAATCATTTGCCGTATCCGTTCTACATCCTGCCGGGTGAGAATCAATCGCCGGGCGGCTATGTCGAAGGGCAGCAGAAGCGCCGCCAGCGCCAGCAGCCAGGGCCAGACCGGCCTCGAAGCGCGCGAAGCCTTTAGGTCATGGGTAAAGACCTCGGTGGGGTTGGCGGAGGCTACGTTCCCACCCGTCAGGGCTGCGATGCGCATGAGTAAGTCGGGGTTGGGGGTGGTGTCGCGGTATTCGGGTGAGTAGGGCAAGGCCCAGCCCAGGGTTTCAGCAAAAGCGGCGGATTCACCCTGTCCATCGAAGCGGAACAGGTACACGCCCTGCTCGGTGGGCCTGAACTCGGCTTCGTAGCGTCCTGGCGCGGTTTGGCGCAGGGTGACGGTTTGCGTTTTGCCATCCGACGCGACTACGTTGGCCGTCAGCCGGTAGCCGTTTAGGAAATCTCCGCCGGGGCCGCGCGCCTCGAGGGTCAGGCGGGCCGTTTCGCCGCGTAGCGAGACGTCCATTTGCAGGCGGGCGGCGTTCATTTCGCCCAAGACGTAGCGCGCGGTTTGCGCCCAAAAGGCGGCGTACTCCTCCCAGGAGACCCAATCGCGGCCCCAGCGTCCGGTCGCGTCCGACGTAAAGGCCACCGAGCGGCCCAATCCATACTGCCAGGCGGCCAGGATGGGGTCGTTGCGATTGTTCCCCGTTCCATCGGCGGCCAAAATCACCTGCGCCAATTCTTTGGGGCTGCTGGCGACATAGCCATACAGCGGCGGCAGGTTTTCGAGGCCGGCAAGTATCGGGGATGCGTTGACGAGTTGCGGGGCGAATTGGCCTTCTTCGATGTAGGCGCGGGTTGCTAGGGTGGTCTCCTCGGTGAAAATGCTGGGGATGGAGGCCGGGTCGGTGGTGAAGTGATAGCGTCCGTTGCCGAGTTCGGCTAAATCTTTTAGGAAGGGCGCGGAGTCGCGTCCGACGGCCACGGTCGAGAGCGTGATACCGTTTTCGGCGTAGAGTTTCTGCACCAGTTCGGGGATGCCGGTCGGGTCGGCGCCGCCATCGGTCAGCAGGATGACGTGCTTGACTTTGGCCGGGTCATTGGGTAGGACGCGCGCCATGGCCTGCAATCCGGCTAGGATGTCGGTTCCGCCGCCAATGCGGATACTGCCAATCGCGGCTTTGACAGCCGCCGGATTGTTGAGTTCGGTCATTGGTACAACCCAGGCGGCAGTGTCGTCGAACTGGATGACGCCCACCCGGTCGGTGGGAAAGAGTAAATCTACCGAGCGGGCGGCGGCTTCTTTGGCGAGTTCCAGTTTGTTCACGCCGCCGGAGGTCTCGCTCATGCTGCCGGAATGGTCAATGATGAAAACCATGGCGAGCGAGGGGCGGCGCTGTTCGTCTTTGATTTGCATATCCACCGGCAGGGCGGCTTCGAGCGGGGTCTCGAAGTAGCCGCCTACGCCGTAACTGGTGGGGCCGCCCACCACCAGCAGTCCGCCACCCAAATCGCGGACGTAGGCCTGGATGGTTTCCATCTGGCGGAGGCTCAGGTCGCGCGCCGGGAGGTTGACCAGCACCAGGGCGTTGTAGCCCGCCAGGGTGGTTAATTCGGTGGGCAGACGGGAGGGTGTGACCAAGTCCACTGTGTACCCGGCGGCCTGGAGCGCGGCGCGCAGGGCGGAATGCTCATCGGGGCGAAGCGCGCCGCCGGGCAGGGTCTCGCCAGGGGGCGGGGCAGCCATCAGGATGCGTGGCGGCGCTTCGATTTTGGAGAAGGCGTATAGGCGGTTGTTCTGGTAGAAGGTATCGTCTTGCGGGGAAATTTCGACCTGGTAACGCAGGTAGGACAAGGGATTTTCTTGCCCTACCACCAGCGGTAGGCTGAGGGTCTGGCTTCCGCGCCGCAGGTCGTGGGGTTGTTCGTAGAGAATCTCGCCATCGGCCAGCACGCGCAGGGTGGCGCGGGTCGGCTGGCTGGCTTGGATGGAGACGTTTAGGTCGAAGCGTTCGCCGGGTCGCAGGCTGGCGGGGGCGTCGAGGGCGGTTACGATGGCCTCCGCGCCCGGTTCAACGATGAACGGCACCACCACGATTTGCACGCCCGCCGCGGCGGCAAACTCGGCGGCTTTGAGCGCGTCGCCGGTGGTCTGTGCGCCATCTGAGAGAATCACCATGCGGCGGGCTGAACCGGAGGGGAAGAGCGCCAACCCCAGGCGGATGGCTTCGGCCAGGTCGGTTTGGGTCGTGACCGGCGCGGAGGTGACCAGTCCGAGCGCGCTGCCGGGCAGCATGGGGCGCTCGACCAGCGCGTCGGCCCCGAACAGGACCAGCGCGGCCTGGTCATCAGGCCCCATCCCGGCCATCGCCTGCCTGACGTAATCGAGCTCCGCGGCGATGGCTTCCTCCGACATCGAATCGGAGACATCCACCAGGAAGACGACCGCCAGTTCATCTCCGCCACGCTCAATCTCCAGCCCGGCCAGGGAAAGCACCAGGCACAGGAGGATGACCAGGCGTAAGGCCAGACTGACCCATTCCCGTTTTTCGGCGCGCAACTGACCGTGTTGCACGATGCCTGCTGCCCAGAGGAAGAGCGGCAGGAGCAGGAGGAGCAGGAGGGCGAGGGGGGAGGAGAAGGACATGGGGAATGCAGAGTGCAGAATGATGAATGGTGAATGATGAATGCAGAATGATGAACGATGAATGGTGAATGGTGAATGGTGAATGGATACTGCTTAATTACTGATTACTGAAAACTGCCTGCGGTGATAGACCAGCCATTCGATGAGCAGAACCAGGAGTGCCAGCGCAGCCAGCCAGGGCCAGAGTTCGCGCAGGCCGGTTTGCTCGGCGGTGGCGGGGTTGAGCGCGGTTTGTCCGATGCGCAGGGTCTCTGCCGGGCGGATGTTCGATTCGGACGGGTCGAACAGGTTGACGGCGAAGTATTCGGCGCGGGTTGTGTCTTTGGAAAGGAAATTGACGGCATAATAGCCGATTTCCTCGGTGTTGGTGAAGGCCAGCGAAGCGGAGCTTGGCAGAAGAGTGTAAAGGTTGCCCGAAGGCGCGGCGACCACGATGCGCTCTACGCCGGGTGGCGGGACGAGGGTCAGGCTGTCGCCGGGGCGCAATGCCTGGGAGGCGTCGAAGGCGGCGGGCGGGACCAGGTAATTTATCAGGTTGCTGAACAGGATGGGATAGGCCACTTGCAGCGGCAGGTCGCTCTGGCGTAGGTCGAAGGTCAGGACGGCCACGCGGCGGCCTCCGCTCTCCCCGGCAAAGACCAGCGGACGGCCATCGGCCTCAATCAGCAGGTCGGCCCAAGCGGGGAGCGTTACGCTGCTGGCTTGCAGGATGTGGACGTTGCTCCAATCCACATAGCGGGTGAGCGGATGCTCGCGCACGCGCATTTCGGCGGGTTGGAATGGCGAGCCAACCACAAATAGCGGATTGGGGGGTGGACTCACTAGCAGCAGGCTGCCGGGCAGGGTCTGGGTGGGGTAGGCGCCGTCGAATAGGTATAAATCGAAGGAGTCGGGGGGGATTTCGCCGGTGAGCGAGCGGAAGGGCTGGATGCCAGGCAGGGCGGCCAGCAATTGTTCGAGGTAGAGATTTCCCTTTGAAACCAGCAGCACGCGTCGGGCGGCGGCGTCCTGGTTGATGGCAAAGGCCGTGTCGTCGAGCGGGAAGGCGTCCAGCACGGAATCGCCTTGCGGGTTCGAGATTCGCGCCTGATAAATCCTGCCCCCGGCGGGGATGGTTTCGAGGGTCAGGCTGCGGCTCTCGCCGGGCGGAATCTCCAGTTGGCGGGCGTCGCGCAAGGTGTTATCTTGCGCCAAAATTTCCGTAATCGAGAGCAGAACCGAACGCGGCGCGGCGCTGTAGTTGGTGACTTCGGCAAAGAGTTGCCCGCCGCGCAAAGCCAGGGCGCTGACCGCCAGGTTGTCATCGGATGCGCCAATCGGGATGTAGCGCGCCTGGCCAGGCAGGGCGGGCAGGCCTTCGGCGGGCAGGCCGCCATCCGAGATGATGACCGTGGTCACTTCGGGGGCGCTGCGGGCGGCAGCCGCGGCCAGGGTAAAGGCAGACTGCCAATCTGCGCCGGATTGGGTGGGCTGGGCGGCGGCCAGCGCGCTGCGCAAGCGGGCTTTGTCGCTTTCGGCAGCAATCAGCGTTTGCGGGCTGTTCCCAACCAGGATGAGGGTCATCTGTGAGCCGCCGGGCAGGCTGTTGATGAGCGTGCCGACCGAGCGGCGGGCGGCCTCGAAGCGGGTCGGGCTGACATCGGTCGCGTTCATCGAGGCCGAGGCGTCGAGTAGGACGATGACTGTCCCCGAAGCCACGACCGGGGTCGGCAGGGCCGGGCGGGCCACGGCAAAGACCAGCGTGGCCAGAATCAGCAGTTGCAGGAAGAGGAGCAGATTGCGTTTGAGTTTTTGCCAGGGGGTGTTGGCCTGCTGGTCGCGCAACAGTCGCTCCCAGAGCAGCGTCGAAGAGACCTGCACCGGTTTGCGGCGCAGTTTGAGCATGTAGAGCAACAGGATGGGGATGGCGAGGACAAGCAACGCCAGCCCAGCGGGGGCGAGAAGTTGCATGGTTGGGTTACTCTAGGTTGAGTCTACCAGAAAAGACGGGCGAAATAAAAACTCACCGGCGTTGCAATTCACCGGTGAGTTCCTTGTTCTATCAGCGCGCAAACTCAATGGCTGTCTTGGTACTTCATTTCTCCGGCTTCGATGGCAATGGGCAAGCGGTTCTCGCGTGTAGGCAGGCCACAGGTGGCATACGGCGTGTAGGCGCAGGGCATGTTGTAGGCTTTGTTGAAATCCAGGATGACTTTTCCATCTTGGGGTGCTTCGGTCAGCAGGTAACGGCCGCCTGCGTAGGTGGTTTTGCCGCAAGTTTTATCTTGAAAGGCGATGAACAGCCCGCCGTCGCCGGCGTTTTCTGCGTCTAGGCTGTATTCTTTGTCTTCCCAGGTAAATGTAACCTTGCCAATCATTTTGGTATCGTGGGTTTCGCCGATGATGTCATGTTGTTTGACCAGTTTGTAAGGGGCATAGCCCGTGTACTTTGCTTCCATGCGATATTCGGCTTTGTACGGATACCAATTTAAGCCCTGAAAGGCCTG
>QEXW01000030.1 GCA_003130845.1 Anaerolineae bacterium | reverse complement strand
TGGCTGCGAACACCGCCAACAAGCGCGCTGTTCAAATCGGCATGTTCCGCCTGCACAGCACCAATCACCATGCGCCGGCCACTCAATCGGATGGTCGTCGCCGCACCCAAAACCGACTGGGTTACATCCACTTCTTCCGAATGCACCTTGCCGATGCCGGACTGGCTAGCGCGCACCAGTTCGGCATTCACCTGTTCGATTTGCGCATTCGACAGATTAACCACTTGTGGTAGTTCAAGTTGGTCTTGTTCAGAAGCAGACATAGCAGCCTCAGGCGAAAAAATGCGCCCCCGCTTAGGGAGGCGGCACGAAATTTTAGCCTGTCAGCGGGCATTCGTCAAGGTAGCAACGGCGCGGGTATAATTACCGCATGCAACCTGCACGCCTTCTCACCTTACTGTGTGCGGTCGTGTTCCTAAGCCAATGGCTCACTCCTATCCAAAGCGCACAGGCTGGCAAGCCGCAGCCGGCCTGGGCCAATCAGGTCAGCGCCTATGACTTGATTGCTGCCATGAACACCTTGCGCGTGGCCTACGGCAACCCTCCGCTGATTGAAGACCCCATTATCAACGCCGTAGCCCAATACACAGCGCAAGTCATGGCCGAGCAACAGATGTCCTGGCATATCGGCAACGTGCGTGGGCGACTGGCTGCTGCCGGATACGGAGGCGGCGCGACCGTTTGGGCCACCGAAAACTTCGCCGTCGGCCTTTCAATGACCATTGACCAGATTATGGCCGCCTGGGCCGACCCAGACCACATGCGCCCGGCCGTCGAAGCAGCCTACTGCCACGTTGGCGCCGGCGTAGCGACAGCCGCCAACGGCCGCACCTACTACGTGTTACAAGCCGCCTATATTAGTGGGCAAGCGTGCGGCAGTTATACACCCGGCACCGGCGGCACTCCCGGTTCCAGTGGCTCTGGCGCAACTTCCGCCTCCCAATATATCGTTCCGGTACAACTGGCAACCCCGGATGCTGAAGGAAATATCTATCACATCGTCCAAAGCGGACAAACTTTTTGGGCAATCGCCATCGCTTACCAGGTAACCATTGCCGATTTAGAGCGCTGGAACAACCTGAGCCGTGATATACCGCTGCGCCCGGGCCAAAAGCTCTACATCCCAAGCAAGAACTCAACCGCGTATGCCACACCAACACCCAAAGGCATGGTCATGACCAGCACTCCCGATGTCGAGGGACGCATCCTGCACGAAGTCCAGGCCTATCAAACCCTTATCACCATCGCACAGGCCTACGGCGTGACCGTAGACCAAATCTTGGCCCTCAACAATTGGCAAAGTGACTGGCCATTGCGCATCGGCCAAATCCTGGTGATTAGCCCCGGCCAAATCACCCCCAGCGCCACACTGAGTGCCATTCAGCGCCTCACACCTGAAGCCGATGGACGATACTATCACATTGTGCAGAGCGGGCAAACGCTCTCGTGGATTGCAAAATACTACGACATCCCCCTTTCGAGCCTGATGGCCTGGAACGGCCTGAACCCCGATTCCATTATTCGACCAGGCCAAAAATTGCTCCTGCTGGTCACCCCACCGGCCACAGCCACCTTTACCCCCGCTTTGCCCAGCTTAACCGCCACCCCCCAACCTTCAAACACGCCTTCTCCCACCCTAGCCACACCATCTACCCCGGCCTCCAACACCCCACCGACTAGCCCGCTCGGGCCCGCTCTCATCACCAGCCTGCTCATTGCCGCTTTAGGCGGCCTCAGCTGGTTGACGCTACGCCGCAAAAGATAACAGTTGAAACCAAGGAGACGTCATGCGACGCGCCATCTCTTCGCTGCTCGGCACACTGTTACTGGTTACCGCCCTGACAGGAATATCCATCAGCATCTATGGCATCATCGGTTTATGGCACATGGAAACTGAGTTCAAACTCAACCTGCTAGAAACCCTGGCTCTGGTTGACACAACCTTACAAACGACTTCGGATGGGCTAGCAGTAGCCGCACGCGCGTTAGAGCAAGCCGACAGCGCCTTAGCATCCCTCACCCAGGCTGTTGAAGCCGCCGGCAATTCGGTCGAAAATACCCTGCCCGTCATAGATACCCTCTCTACCGTCACCACGCGTGAATTGCCCCAAACCATCTCTCAATCCCAGCAAGCCATCCAAGCAGCACAAAACAGCGCCCGCATTATCGATTCGACGTTGGCTGCATTGGCTTCCATTCCCCTCATTGGCCTGCGCGGATACGATAGCTCGCGCCCCCTCAGCGAAGCACTAGCGGAACTCTCCAAAAGCCTGGACCCGATTTCATCATCGCTGCGCTCCATGGAAGAATCGCTGAACACATCCAGAAACAGCCTGAGCAACATCGGCAGCAACACCGACGAGATAGCAAATAACCTGACTGAGATTCGAAACAGCCTGGCGCAGTCACAACAAGTGATTGCCGAATATACACAAGTGGTCAAAACGCTGCACGAGAAAATAAAAACCACCCAAAAAACCCTACCGAAGACGCTCGATCAGGCAACTTGGTTTATCTCCATCGCCCTGGCTTGGTTGGGATTGACCCAAATTGGCTTGTTCATACAAGGACTACAGATGTTGGGCGTTGAGATTTCCACCCCACGCGCGAACACATCGCAGGAATAGCATGAGAACCCTCCAGCTGCTGCCCTTGCTAACCCTTGGAAGCTTCCTACTAACGGCCTGCTCAGATACCAACACGCATCCAACTTCCGCACCCAGCACCACCATCCGCTACCTAGCCCTTGGCGATTCCTACACCATCGGTGAAAGCGTAGCAGAAAGTGAGCGGTGGCCGGTACAATTGAGCGCGGAACTAGAAAAACAGGGCCATTCGATTGAATTAACCATCATCGCCCGCACCGGCTGGACAACCGACGAACTCTGGAACGGCATTCAGCAAAGCAGCATCACCCCACCCTACGGATTGGTTTCCCTACTGATAGGCGTCAACAACCAATATCGTGGCCGACCAGTAGAAGAATATCGAGAACAATTTCGCTTCCTACTCGAGCAAGCCATTCAATACGCCGGCGGGAACCCCAAGCGCGTGTTTGTAGTCTCCATTCCCGATTGGGGTGTGACACCCTTTGCATCCGGGCGAGACCAGAGCCGCATCACTGCCGAAATTGACGCCTTCAACACCATCAACCGCGAAGAAGCCCAAGCAACCGGGGTGGGCTATGTGGACATCACCCCCTACTCGCGCACAGCACAGTCTGACCTCAGCCTGATTGCCCCAGATGGGTTACATCCCTCCGGCAAGATGTACGCCGGTTGGGTGGAACGCATCCTACCGGTGGCATTGGAAGCGCCAAAATAAGCCGCAAGACACGCTCTTAATCTCCTATGCACATCGTCAAGTCGCGCCCTTAAGGATACCAAAAGCCAGCCATGAAAGACCCCTTCGACTACCACGTCATCCAAGAATACCTGACCTCTCTTATCCCGCCCCGCCTAGCGGTTTTGCTCGAAATGGAAGCTTACGCCGAGCAACACGACTTTCCTATCATCGGCCCAGTCGTTGGGCAACTATGTTACCAGCTCGCACGCATGCTGGGCGCACGCAATATCTTTGAACTTGGTTCTGGCTTTGGCTATTCCACAGCCTGGTTTGCACAAGCTGTTCACGACAATGGCGGTGGTCTCATCCATCACACCGTATGGGATGACGAACTCTCGCGCATGGCACAAGCATACCTGACCCGCCTGGGATATAGCGAACTCGTCCAATTCCACAAGGCCGAAGCCGTGCAAACCTTGCGGGAAACACCAGGCACTTTCGACATCATCTTCAATGACATTGATAAAGAAGCCTATCCCGATTCCCTGCCGCTTATCAAAGAAAAATTGCGGCCCGGTGGCCTGCTCATCATAGATAACATGCTCTGGCACGCCCGCATCTTCAACCCAGCCGATACTGCCCCTTCCACCGAAGGTGTGCGGCGCTTCACGCAAGCCATCACCACTGACTCAGATTGGGTGGTGAGCCTACTCCCATTACGGGATGGTGTGATTATAGCCTACAAAAAATAATCGTCTCCACCCTGAAGACAATCGCGGAGGTCTATCATGAAGATTGCCTTAGGCGCAGATGAACGCCTACCGGTCATCGAAACCATCTGGAAGTACCTGGTCGAACACCATCATCAGGTCACCTGGTTCGGCCCAGCGGCAAATCAAAGCACTCCTTGGCCACAAGTGGCACGGCACGTAGCCGAAGCAGTTACCAATGGCGAAGCCCAAGAAGGCATTTTACTGTGCTGGACAGGTACAGGGGTCAGCATAGCAGCCAACAAAGTGCCGGGCATTCGTGCTGCATTATGCACCGACGCCGAAACAGCGCGCGGGGCCAGACTATGGAACAACGCCAACGTGCTATGTCTCTCCATGCGGCTGACAACCGATGCCTTGGCCAAAGAAATTTTAGAAGCCTGGTTTGGAACATCCTATCAGCCGAACCCGAGCGATGACGCATGCCTGCAAATGATACAAGAACTCGACCAATGACCCATTCTTCGCGCAGATGGCTTGTCTATTGGCTTAGGCTCCTAGCGTTTCTTGCACTTCTCACCCCGCTCGGGTTCTGGGTCTTTAGCGTAGCAGCGCTCGTGACCGCAGTTACGGTGCCATTGCAACACCCTGTCTGTTGTGATTCACCCACGCGCTTTGGTGCGCCCTTTGAAAAAATAAGTTTCCACACCGCCGATGGTTTAACTCTGCGCGGTTGGTATATCCCACCACAAAACGGTGTCGTCATCATCTTAGTTCACCCGTACTATGGCGACCGAATGGGTGTCATGCGCCCTGCCGAGGCCCTGTATCAAAGTGGTTATGGGCTATTGATGTACGACCAACGCGCCAGCGGCGAGAGCGATGGGCACATCCGCGCTCTCGGCTGGTTGGATATTCCTGATGTGCAACAGGCCGTCCAATTTATTACTACACGCAAACCAGATGTAAAAATCGGCATTGCAGGCTGCTCATCAGGCGGAGCAATTGCCTTAGGTGGAGCAGCCTTCTCGCCCCACATCGGCGCCGTGGCAGCCGATGCCCCCAGCCCACTCAGTTGGGAAGAAAACAAACCCAATTTCCAGGCTGACCCCTTTTATGCGCTAACGTTCACCACCTATTTTCACATCGTGGCCTGGAAGGCTGGCACCTACGCCCCCATCAGCACCTTCGAGGCCATCCGCGCCGTCTCACCGCGTCCCATCCTATTCATCTCCACCGGCCAAGCCGCCGAAAAAGACCGCATCCAGGCTTACTACCAGACAGCCAGCGGACCAAAAGTTCACTTCAACCTGCCAAATTCAAGCCATTGTGCTGGCCCTTATACCCACCCTGTAGAATATGGGCAAGCGCTTGTCGAGTTTTTCGACACCTACCTAAAATAAGCTGGCTCAGGCAAGGAGAATCTACATGCCCTACGATTTTGACCACCTCATCGAACGCCGCCACACCAACAGCATCAAATGGACCGCTTACCCTCCAGACGTCTTGCCATTGTGGGTGGCAGATATGGATTTTGCCGCGCCTGAACCCATCCTGCGTGCGCTACGACAAACCATACAGCATGGCATCCTCGGCTATGACGTTCCCGGAAAAGTGCTACGCGAGACGGTGGCAGCACGCATGAAGTCGCTCTACGAGTGGGAGGTTGCCCCACAAAGTGTTGTGCCAATCACCGGCTTGGTAAGCGGCTTTTACGCCGCCGCCCAAACGTTGTGCCGCCCTGGGGATGGATACCTGATCCAACCACCAGTCTATATGCCCTTCAACGACATTCAGAAACATCAAGGCGTCATTCGCCAAGAAGCAAGGCTAGAGTTTACAACCCACAATGGCCTTTTGGAATATCACATAGATTGGGCCGCCTTCGAGAACGCCTTTCACCGGGGTGGCAGCCGGACAAAAATGTTTCTGCTCTGCAACCCACACAACCCCACTGGACAAATGTATTCTGCTGAAGAACTCCAGCGCATGGCCCAAACCTGCTTAAAACAAGAAGCCATCATCGTCTCGGACGAAATTCACAGCGAGCTAATCCTTGAGGATAAGAAACATATCCCCATCGCTTCGCTCTCTGCCGAGATTGCGCAAAACACCATTACCTTGGTGGCGCCCTCCAAAACCTTTAACATCGCCGGCCTATTCTGCGGATTTGCCATCATCCCGAACCGACACTTGCGTGAACGATACAAAGAACAAGTCGAACGCATGACGCTGCACGTCAATAGTTTAGGATACGTGGCTGCACAAGCAGCTTTCTCAGGAGAATGTGACGACTGGCTGGCAGAATTGCGCGCCTATCTTAAGACCAACCGCGATTTTTTGGTGAACTTCATCCGCAGCGAATTACCCGCTATCCGCCTGACCTGTCCTGAAGCCACCTACCTGGCTTGGTTAGATTGCAGTGAATTGGTGCACAGTGGCAAAATTGGCACTAGCCCGTACGAATTCTTCCTGAAAAAAGCTCGGGTTGCACTCAATGATGGGGCTACCTTTGGCACAGGCGGCGAATACTTCGTTCGACTAAACTTTGCATGCCCGCGCAGCACGCTGGAGCAAGCCCTAGAGCGGATGAAAAACGCTTTAGCATGACATCTATCCTGTTTTTGTCACGCAATCCACTTGCCAAATGCTCAATTTCTCAAAAAAATGCTATCATACAACCATTGACTTCACGCACTTGCCAGGAGTTTGCGCATGTACACACCTGCCCCCGATGAAAAACTGAGCCCGGTGATGGTTTATACCCGTGAAGGTGTCTTTCGCGGTGAAGTGATTACCAAGCAAAACGTGCGCGTGAGCACATGGCTGCGTACGCAGGGTGCGCCCCGCTATATTCACCTGTTACGAGCGAATGCGGTGCAGTTTAGCGGGGGCGTTAAATCCGCCAACTATGCCGAAGTATTTATCCCACTGCCAATGGTCATTGCTTTTCACCTGGTGCCACCGGCCAGCGATGGTGTAGATTACGACCCGCAAGAGGCCAACCGCGCCATGTTACCAATTCTTAGTGGGGTTGGTACCTTTCAATTCAAAGGGCTGATTCGCGTCTCGGCGCAAAGCGGCATTGGACCCAGCCTAGAACTTTCGAAAATTCCCTGGCTGTCCCTTTACGACTTGGAAATCACCAACCCGATTTTGCCGCAAATGCCAACATTGCACGTTCCCTTGGCCATCGTTAACCCCGAACAAGTGACGTTTAGCATTCTCTGAGCCTGCGCAGCGTTGCACAAAACAGGGAGTGACGACAAAATATTCTTTCAGCCTCCAGGCTCGTTATCAAGCATAATACCATGTCCACGCACAGTAACGATGTAGTTATGGGTGGGGTCAATGGCTGCCAGACGGTCGCGCAAACGACGGAGCAGCGCGTCTAAAGCCTGGTCAGTCACGCCGGCTGCTTGTTCTTCGCCCCATACCGCCGAGACCAAGGCCTCGCGCGCAATGACTTGCCCTGCATTCTGATAGAGTGTCCACAGCAACTGAAACTGTTGTGCTGAGAGGGGTGGCGTCAATTGCGTCTGATTGAGCCACACTTGGCGGGCGCGAACATCGAGCAATAAGCGACCGGTGCGCGCAGGTGTAGCCGCCTGAAGCGGCATCGTGGCATCGGAACTCAAAAACTGAAATTCTTGAGTCGCCGCAATGTGGATGGTATCCCCGTCTTGCAAGACCACCGGCGCCAATAGCGGGACGCCATTATAATGCGTGCCATTTTTGCTGCCCAAATCTTCTAGCACCACCCCATTTGCGCTTGGCGTCAGCCGGGCATGAAACCGGGAGACTTGGCGATCGGGAATGACGACTTCACATCCTCGCTCCCTGCCAATCACCAAGGGACGGTCAATCGCCCAGCGCTCTCCCCTTAAAGGACCGCCTTGTGCTACCAAAAGCGGATAATCTTGTTGATACTGAGAATCGCTCATTTGCTATAATATAGCAGAGAATCGCCATTCTGTGCAAAACTACGCCGATTATATCGCACAGACCAAATCCAAGGAGACTTCGTCGTACATGCCGACCCCGATTCAACCGGGCGAGGTTCTGCGGGAACGTTACCGCGTCCGTGAGCGCATCGGGCAAGGCGGGATGGGCAACATCTACCTGGCCGATGACTTACGACTGGCGGGGCGTAAATGCGCCCTTAAGGAAGTGGAACACGACCGCAACCTGCCAGAAAAAGTATTCAACGAGGCTCGCGAGCAATTCCTGCGCGAGGCCACTGTTTTGGCACGCCTCGACCATCCCAATCTACCCAAAGTCTCCGATTTTTTCTCGATTGAAACCAGAGATTATCTGGTCATGGACTATGTCGCCGGCAAAGACTTGCGCACAATGATGCTCGAAGCCAAATCACGCAATACGTTTCTAGATGAAATGCTGGTGCTAGATTGGGCTGCCCAATTAGCCGATGCCCTAACGTATTTGCACCGCCAAAGTCCGCCCATTGTGCACCGCGACATCAAACCCTCCAACCTGAAACTGACGCCCGAAGGCCTGCTCAAATTAGTAGATTTTGGCCTAGTGAAAGTACTGGCGCCAGACGAGGAAACAATTACGATTATACAGGGGCAAGGCACGGTACTCTACACCCCGCTGGAGCAATACGGCGGTTCGGAAAGTCACACCGACGTGCGTTCGGATATGTACGCCTTTGGTGCTACACTCTATCACCTGCTGACCAATCAACCGCCCCTAGATGCACGTCAACGCTTCTTGCACCCTGAAGCGCTCGTTCCCCCACGCAAAATCAACCCACAAATTAGCCTGCGCACCGAAAAAGCGATTCTCTGGGCCATGGAGCTACACCCTGACCAACGGCCTGAAACAGTGGATGTATTCCGTCAATATCTGTTTGGTACCAAAGACCTGCCACCGCGCCCCATGCTTCGTCACCGGCAAAACGCCACACTCGATATTTTGTTAACCCCGCCGGAAAGCATCCTGTTTGGGCTTTCAGCCGTCTTACTGCTCATCAGCCTGATTGCCACTCTCAGCCGATGAGCGCCATACCCAGCCCAATACAAACCCAATCGCCTGCCCGACCAAAACAGCCTGCAAAAAAGAGGACAATCCGCGCGTGGTGAACCAACCGGAGGCACCGGGGAAATCCAACACCAGGTAGGTATATACCAAAATTCCTCCCAAAAATACCAAGAGCGCCCAACGCACCGCCCAGCGCGGCTCGACCACTTGGGTTCCAAGCCAGTAAGACACCCCTGCCCCAACCAGCAACATCAGTACAACCAGCATCCAACCCAGCAGGGTGGGGTAGCCGCCACGCATGGTGGATGAAATCGGAACAGACACAGGAGTTGGGGTTAGCTGGGGCAAAGTGGGAGTCACGGTTGGCGTAGGGACAATTTCACTGGTCGGTGTGCTAATGACAACTGAAACACCTTCAGTCGTCACATCCAATTGAATCGTATCTGATACCCGCGCAGGCTCACTCGAGGCGCGAATTTCGATGAGCCCGGGTTTGTCAAGACGATAGGCCACAATCGCCACACCTTGCGAGGTGGTCACTTCCACCTGTTGAAACAAGCCACTTTCGCCCTGCGAGAAAGTGAAACGCACCACTGTCCCATCTGGTACAGGGCGTTGATTATGGTCAACAATAACTCCCGTTCGCAAAGAAATCGTATCTCCTACGCGAAAAACCGGCACGAGTGTTGGTTCTGGCGTCATCGCATCTCCGGTGAGAGTAGCAAGCGGAGCCGGCAAGTTGAGGCTCAGACGGATAATTTGATTGGGATCGGGTGAAGTCGCCGAGATTAAATCATACCCCGCACCCGGCACAGAAACCGGCAAGGCGCCAGCCGGTGCAATTTCCTGAAACAAGAGTCGCGCCGCCACATCAATAAACGGCTCCGATTCGCTGTACAGGCAATAATAAGCGGTTAATTTGGAAATATCGGTTGCATCCAAATAAAACGGAGCGCTGAACGAAAACAGGATGACTTTTTTGCTACTCAACAGCCGCTGACGCTCGGTAAGAAAGCGCCGCAAAATGGCCAGGCTATCTGAGCCTTCCGGCATATCGAGCGTGGAGATGACCACCCAGGTGGCACGGTTTAAGGCATCCGCCAGCTCAGGGCGAGGTGCTTTATCGTTCAACATCGCATGCAATTCATCGAATGTAAACGACGAGAGATAGCTTGGCGTGATAAGCCCCCCACCCAGAGGCCCATACAGGCGTTGAACAGCCAACTGAAACGCCGTTTTATTCAAAACCGGGATGTCGGCACAAGTAGCACACTGGCGCACGATGCGTGAATCAGAAATAAAAACGATACGGTCAAAAGAGCCAGGCGGTGCAGGAAGAACGGTCGCCAGGTCAGCGGCATCCGGGCTGATAAGCGTTGCTGCATTGCGAGCAACTTCAAATACCTGACCCTGACCAGAGCCTAAAATTGCCAAACCAGAAGCCGAAGGGGGTGTTACTGGCTGGTTGAAAGTGCCATACAAACGATATTTGGCCGCAAGAATGCGATATACCGATTCATCCACTCGGCTGGCAAAGGCCGAATCCTCGCGATATTTCTGAGCAAAAAATTCCAGTGCGCGAATGACGGTTGTATAGGTATCCGTTGTATCCGAAGAAACAATATTCCCCATATAGAGCAGGTCGTTGCCCGCCAGAAAGGCATCACGCGCCACGAGCCGCGCAGCGAAATTGCGTAAATCGGGGTCGTAAAAACGACGGATGGCAGCCGTGCCCAGGTTATCGCTCACCATCAGGCCCCCGTTGGCACGCCAATCGGCCAAAGGCGAAAGAGACAAAATCTGTGCCAACGCCTGTTGATCTAGGCTAATGGGCCGCGTGGTAGCACGAATGTTACCTTGAAAGCCCTGGTAGCGAATATGAGAAACCAGTAAACCATCTACCTGTGTGTTGGAATCGGCTGTGCCACCGGTGACGGCAAAAAATGGCTGGAGTTCGACCGATTTCAGCTCATCTAACGAACGGCGCACGGTTGAAATCTCTTGCGCAGCCGGACGATTGGCCCCGCCACTGCCGGGAAAATGCTTGGCAATCACCAACATGCGTCCACCGGCGCCGTTGTGCAAACCAGCCACGTAAGCCTTGCCCAACTCGCTGACCCAGTACGGGTCACCACCAAAAGAGCGGGTGTTTAAGTCACTATTAACCGCCGGATTAGACAACGTCTGCACATCCAAGGAAAGACCTAAATACAAATTGAAACCCAGCGCCGAGAGTTCCTTGCCCATCGTCTCGCCAACCCCCTGCGCTAGGGCCCGATTCCAGGTGGCACCAATCGCCATCTGGTCAGGAAGAGGCGTTAATCCGCTCAAAATTTGGTCATTAGGGGCGCCACCCCCTTCTTGCGAAATGCCGATAAACAACGGCACATAGACGTTAGGGGTAGTGCCTTCAGCGGCAAAAGTAGCCTTGGCTTCGATGTCTTGCAAGGCAGAGGTCATCTCATAAATCGCTTGCGTGGTGTTTTCACCTACAAAGTTATTATTCATCGCCATCAAGACCACGCCGCCCACATGTCGGTTAGCGATTAGGTCATAAATTTGTGAAGTCGGACTGACATCTGTACCGGTAAATGAAACCAAAAATAACTGTCCCACCCGCTCTTCAGGAGTCATCTTGCGCAAGTGCTCGACGAGAGGGTCACGACCTTGTGCCAATACCGGTGAAACCATGGTGGCCAACAAGGCACACAGGACGAGCCAACGCAAAGGAGCAACTTTCACAGGAAGCATACGCAGCGAGAAAGCATCAGAAATCAAGAGTTGATGAGATGAAATGCTGATTTGCCAGCAGCGGGTCGTCGGTAAAAATGGCATCTACACCCTGGGCGCGTAAAGTTTTCATCTCGTGTGGGTCGTTAACGGTCCAAACATAGACACGATGTGACCTGGCATGGGCTGAACGCACAGTCTCTGGTGTAATGTCGTCTTTCCAGGGGTGTTCAGAATGTAAGTGCAGCCATCTTGCTGCCGTTCTTTGCCACCAACCGGCCCGCTCTGGCAAAATCAACTGTCCACGAGGCACGGCAGGCAACAATTGTCCTGCACGCACCAGGTTCGTCGGATAAAACGAGGAAAATAAAACACGGTCGGTCATACCATGTTTTTTGACCAGCACCGCCACTTCATCTACCAATCCATCCAAAGGCGTGGCGTAGTTGGTCAGTTCAATGTTGAAGTACAATTCGCGGCCAAACAACTCAAAAACTTCTGCCAGGGTGGGGATAGGCTCGCCCTGAAATTGCGCTGAAAACCAACTGCCTGCATCCAATTCACGCAGCGCAGACAAGCTATGCTTGTGCAATGGGCCGGCGCCATTTGTTGTGCGGTTCAGCGTCGCATCATGGTGAATAACAACCTGGCGGTCGGCCGTTAGTTTGACATCGAACTCAATTGCGGGCGCACCCTGTTCAAGCGCCAGGCGGAAGGCCGCTAGGGTGTTCTCAGGCGCATGAGCCGATGCGCCACGATGGGCAAAGTAAAAAGGAGGCTGAAGGTGGGTGAACATGAGAGAGGGAAAGAGAGAAAGAAAAATGGAACACGCAACACGATTTTACCCCGCATTGCGTGTTCCATCCGATAACAACCACCTACAATTCGACGAAATATGATTGGGCTGCCAGGTCAATCAACTCTTTGGTCATGGTCGGTTCGACACCACGGTAACGAGCGATGTCAATAATCTGGTCACACAAATCGCGAGGATGAGAAGCGCGTAGCTTGCGATTTCGTTTGATGTACCACTCTTGAAGCAAGTAGGCGAGCCCTTGGTCATTGTATTGCACCCCTTTGGCTTGCGCCACGCGCTGGAAAATTTGGCGGTATTCTTCAAAATTCGGGTCGCCAATTTCGATTTTATGGCGCAAGCGGCGCAAGAAGGCTTCGTCTACTAAGTCACGAGGCGGTAAGTTCGTGGAAAAGACAACCAGTACATCAAAGGGAACTTCGATTTTTCGCCCAGTGTGCAGGGTCAGGTAATCTACCCGATTTTCGAGCGGCACAATCCAGCGATTCAGCAAGTCACGCGGGCGCACTTGCTGACGGCCAAAGTCATCAATGAGAAAGATACCGCCATTGGCTTTGACCTGGAAAGGCGCTTCGTAATATTTGTGTGTATCGTCAAACACTAAGTCCAGACCAGCCATGGTCAATTCACCGCCCACGACGATGAAGGGGCGGCGAATGTGCACCCAGCGCGGGTCGCGTTTCTGTCCAGAGCGCAAAGAGCCGGTGCCGGCGGCGGTCGAGTCGTCATCTGCCGCGCGTTGATGGTTGACGGAATCGTAGAGTTTAATCACCTGTCCATCCACATACAAAGCGTAAGGGATGTACATATCCTGCTGCAAAATCAGATTCCCAAAAGCGCGCGCAACACTGGTTTTGCCGTTCCCAGGCGGCCCATAGAGGAAAATGGACGTGCCGGAATTGAGTGCCGGTCCTAGCCGCTCAAAGGTGGCGTTAGAGAGTACCAACTGGGAAAGCAACTGCCGCATGTGCCGCTGCGTGACGACAACCCGGTGGTGACTCTGTTTGCGGATGGCCTGATTGTAGATTTCGATGGGAACCGGCGCAGGGCCAGCGTATTGACTGCGCTCCAGGGCTTCACGCGCACGTTCAATGCCTGCACCGGTGATGGCGTACTGATAGGACCCTTCTCCGAGACCACCCATTGCAGAAGATTTGACCTCGACCAATTTTTCGCGCTTGAGAGATTCCAAAATCTGGTCGGTCACACCCGCAAAGGGAAGCGCAATCTCTTCCGCAATTCTAAAACCGGAGAGATAGCCCTGAAAATACAAAATTTTGAGTGCGAGGTCCTGCAACCAGAGCGGAGAAAGGCCGGTATCGTCCAGTCGTGCAATCGGCGGCGGAACGAACCCCGACCCCGAGGAGGGTGCAGGAGAGGACGCAGGAGCGGCAACAGCCGGACGAGGTGTTGCCGGGTTTGCCCCCACGCGTGGCGGGTTTACATTTCCCCCAGAAGACGGCGGACGAGATTGAAAATTAGTCATGCGTGCCTGCCATATAAAACTGGATAGGATAGATGTAAAAATTATACACGTGTTATGCTCGTTCGTGAAATCTGCCGGTAAAGAAAATCATCCCGCTGGGAGAACGGGATGACAGTGTGGCGAGGGTGGGATTTGAACCCACGACCGAGCGATTATGAGCCGCTTGCTCTGCCGCTGAGCTACCTCGCCAAAGCGCGTAGTATGTTACTACGCGTTCTTTTTTTTGTCAATCAATTGGTTGGTTTTTTCACTTCCATTTGCTCTGGACGACGATGGTATAAATTTTTATGTTTAGCACCAGGAAGCGCCAGAGTTGATACAGTTTAAAGTTCATCCAGAACTTTTCGGCTTTGGAAAATTGCTGTTCGCTCATACAAACTCCGTTTGAATGCCAAGGTGTTTATTCGGGGATGAGCTGCCAACCAGGCAAGGCTTTGAACTTCCAAATGAAGGTGTGGTGAAGCATAAACTTCATCCACGCTCCGGCCAAGCCCATTTCGAGATGGGAAATAAACAGGTCACGCCCATATTCATTGGCATATTTCTTACGGTCAGGCACCACCGGACGCATAACAATTGCAACGGCGCTGCCATCCCAGAGCGAATCGCCCATGCTGGCAATACAAGCCGCCACCATTTCGGTCATGCGCTCACTATGACTTGGCTCACGACCATTCACCAAGTCCACAATATTGAGAGCCACCACACGCCCAATCATGCCGCTCACCATGCCGGTACGCGGCGGGGCAGGCGCAATCATGAAGTTGTTGGGGTTGGTAAACGGTTTGGAAATCGGTCCAGGAGGCGCAAAAGCAATACCGGCAGCAAAAATATTCGGGTACGTTGGGTTTTGATAACGGGCCGGCCAAGCTTCAGGGGTTTGAACCAGTTCTTGGTAGGGCAGGCCATATTTGCCATCCACCATAACGAACCCGGCCGGGTTAACAATTTTCGCAGAGATGTCTTCGCCATCTTTGCCGATGTACTTGAAAGGCTGGCCTTTGAACTGGGGAATCAGCATGGCAAAATCAAATTCGGTGACACCTTCTTGGCCTTCATAGTTCTCCCAATAGATTTTGCCTTCTTCCACTTTCTTCACGCCCGTTTGCACCTGCCAACGAATGCCGGCATCCAGAAAAACGGATTTGATGAATTCCTCGCTCTTCATCACAATCCCATTGCGCTTTACCTGAACGCCATTGACGCCAAAATCGCCCAAAGCAGGTTCGTTCGACAGCCACAAAATATCGGCTTTGTCACGCAAGCCGCGTTTGAGCAAGTCTTTGTGGACGTTGCTGATGTACTCGAAAGCCGCGCCCTGGCAGGTGGCCAAGGGATGACCGGTGCCAATCACAATTTTGACGCGCTCACCTTTTTTCATTCGTTCGACCAGCGCCAAATAGGCATCGCGGGTTTTGACGGCGTGGGGCAGAGAACAAATGGAATGGGTGAACCCATGCTCAGGACCCAAACCCGGCGTACCGGCAAAATTAAGCAGAGGCCCAGGGGCTATCACTAGATAATCGTAATCCAGCCGCACCGGGTTGCCTGTGCCAATTTCCTCCCCCACGACGTATTGGTCGCCCGGGTCAGGATGAATCTCTTTCGCAGCGGCGTGAACAAAGCGAACATTGATGCGGTCATAGACCGGCTTGAGCTTGAAAATCGTCTCTTCGGGCTTCATGTGTCCAACGCCAACCCAGACCCACGAAGGAACGTAGCCGAACACATCTCGGTTGCTCATGACGGTTACCTGGTGCTTTTTACCAAGCCGAGTGCCGAGATAGATGGCGGCGGTCTGCCCGGCAAACCCTGCGCCAATTACAACAATTTTTGCCATGTGCTGCCTCCTGATTAAATTTCATAAATTAGATTGTAGTTCTCTAAAAAAGTTACATCGTGAAATAGAGAACAAAAAACGCCCCAGCATCCGCCGGGGCGTTTGAAACAGGGGTTAGTACACCAGCGATTTCTTATCAGTGGTTACACGCTTGCGGAACATCCAGTAGGTCCAAGCCTGGTAGGCTAGCACAATCGGAACAAAGATGAGCGCGACGATGGACATGACCGTGAGCGTGTAGGCTGAGGACGAGGAGTTGTAGATGGTCAGGTTCCATTCTGGGTTCAGGCTAGAAATCATCACGTTCGGGAACATGATGCTGAAAAAGGTAACTTGGGTCAGCACAATGTTCAGCGCGACCATGATGAAGGCCCAGCCATCGCGTTGCTGGTTAATGAAGTAACCTGCCACAAGCAATGTGACCACAGCGGTGATGGGGATAATGCCAGGGTTGACCATCCCACGCTGCCAGTAGCCAGAAATATAGGTGAAGACGGTCAGCACCAGGTACAGCACAACCGCTACAATCCACAGTTTTTTCGAAAGTTCATCGGCGCGCTTCTTGAGTTCTCCCTCCAGTTTCAAGCCCAGGAAGTTGGCACCATGCAGGAGGAAAACCGCCACCGTCGTCAAACCGCCAAGAATGCCAAAGGGGTTGAGCAAACCCAAGACGGTCATGATGCCATTGGCGGTCGTGTAGTTGCCTTCCGCATCAATGGGCACGCCACGCAGTAGATTGGCAAAAGCCGCACCTAACAGCAGAGAAGCCAAGAAAGAGCCAATCGCAATCATCCAGTCAAAGCGATTGCGCCAAGCAGGGTCGGGGCTTTTGGAGCGGTACTCAAACGAAATGCCACGCATAATCAGCCCTACCAGCAACAGGAAGAGGGCCAAGTAGAAGCCGCTAAACATGCTGGCGTACCAATGCGGGAACGCCGCAAACGTTGCCCCGCCGGCGGTGAGCAGCCAGACTTCGTTGCCATCCCACACCGGGCCAATCGTATTAATGATGGCGCGGCGCTCCTCGTCTTTTTTGCCCAAAAATGGCAGGAGCATACCCACACCGAAATCGAAGCCTTCCAGGAAGAAGAACCCAATCCACAGGATGGCAATCAGCAGGTACCAGATGATTTGCAGAGTTTCGTGAGACATAGTTTTTCTCCTGTAACGCAAGAGACTTTCTTGCGCTGCGTCTAAATTAATCCTGCGCTCCTACCAAAGCAGGCGCAACATCTACCGACTCATGCATGGCGGCTTCCGGACCGGCTTTAGCGTACTTGAGCATGAGTTTGACCATCACCACCGCCAGCGCGCCATACAGCGCCACGTAACCGATGAGCGAAATGGTCAGGTCGAGAGCGGTCAGCTTGGGCGAAACAGCATCTTGCACCTTGAGCAGCCCCTGCACAATCCAAGGCTGGCGGCCCATTTCGGTCAGAATCCAGCCAGACATATTGGCGGAGTACATCATGACCAGAGAGGTCAATGGGACATATTTCAGCCACTTGGCGTTTTCGTAACCGCTCTTGCGGCTAGACCACAAGTACCAAGCCGAGGCAGCAATCATAATGAACCCAAAGGTCATCATGATGCGGAACGACCAATAGGTAACCACCATGAGCGGAATATATTGACCAGCACCATATTGCGCTTCATATTGTGCTTGCAATTCATATACGCCTGGCACTTCACAAGAGAAGTTATTGCAAGCCAAGAAGCTAAGCACCGCCGGCACGCGCAGCGACCAGACTTCACGCCGACCACTCAAATCGCCAATCGTCAAAATAGAGAAATCGGCCGGGGCAGAGGTCTCCCAGTGCGCTTCAAGCGCGGCAAACTTCATCGGCTGGGTTTCAAACATGAGCTGGCCCATCGTGTGACCCCCAAGGAATAAGACCACACTGGCAACCAACCCCACCAACGCGCCGGTTTGGAAAGAGGTCTTGAAGAAGGGCACGTTGTTCTTGCGAACCAGATGCCAAGCGCTGACCGCCAGAAGCAGGAAGGAAGCCATGGTCAGACCATCGGCCAAGGTGTGCCAAATCATGACCCAGGCTTTGGGATTGCCGATAACGGCGAAGAAATCGGTCATTTGGGCGCGTCCATCCACAATGGTGTAGCCCACCGGGTGCTGCATCCAGCCGTTGGCAATCAGAATCCAAATCGCAGAGAGATTCGAGCCAAGCGCAGCCAGCCAGATGGAGGCCAGGTGAACTTTTTCCGGCACTTTGCCTTCGCCAAAAATCCATACGCCCAAGAAGGTGCTTTCCATAAAGAAAGCCAACAGGGCTTCTACCGCCAACGGCGCGCCAAAAATATCGCCTACAAAGCGGCTATATTCGCTCCAGTTCATACCGAACTGAAACTCCTGCACAATGCCGGTGACCACGCCAATGGCAAAGTTGATGAGGAACAGCTTGCCCCAGAATTTGGCGTGCTTGCGCCAGCTTTCATCGCGGGTCTGGTAGTAGCGCGTTTGGAAGTAGGCCACAAACCAGCCCAGCCCCAACGTAAGCGGGACAAACAACCAGTGGTAAATGGACGTCATGGCGAATTGCCATTGTGAGAGAATGAGGGTGGTTGTATCCATAGGTCTCCTCAAAAAAGATGGAAGGATGAAACAACTAACCTGCCGCAGACAGGGCAGGCTCTTTCACGGGGATAGAAAGGGAATCGGCCGCAAGTTGAGCAAAATGGATGGCTGCCATTTCACGCGCCATGGCACCTTGCACCCGGCCCCAATTAGGACGTACCGGGCAATGACCGACAAAAGGACAATCATCTTCGCCGTTCAGATGCAGACACTCTGAAAGCAAGAGTTTGCCCTCAAATGCTTCAACCACCTGAAGCAAGGTAATCTGCTCCGGCGGACGAGGCAGACTCAGGCCGCCTTCACGCCCTGGGAACGTATCCACCAGACCGGCTTGCGCCAATTGAGCCACGATTCGCGCCATGAAGGCTTTTGGGATTTGCATCTGGCGTTGAATGGTGGCCGAGGACAATCGCGCACCCTGCCCCTCACGCGCTAAGGCAAGCACAACACGCACCGCGTAATCGGTCTGACGATTGATTTTGAGCATGGGTTTCGGCTTCCAAACGTTTACGGCTTCACTCAACTTTTACCGTTATTGTAAGCATTGCACGATTTTCGGGAACGTGAAGGATGTAATTATCTTTGTATGACAAAAGTAATAGATGTGTCACATATAATGTGACATTTTAGGTGTGAAAAATCCCGAAGAAGTGTTTTCTTCGGGACCTATTCGTGCAAGAGAGCCTGTTTCGTGGCGAGTTAATCTTGCGCCCCAACCATGCTCGGGGTGAGCATGGGGCGTTCTTCTGCCACATCCACCGATTTGGTGAGGGCAGCCTCTGTTCCTTCCCGTGCGAAGCGGTACATCAACATCACCATAATCACAGTCAGGACGCTATAGATGAGTGTAAAGCCGGTTAGGCTAATGCTGACATCCAGCACGGTAAGGTTGGGAGAGATGGCCTGCGCGGTTGTCATTAGGCCTTGCACTACCCAGGGCTGGCGGCCCATTTCGGTGGTCACCCAGCCGGCTACGCCCGCCGCAAAGGGCAGCGGAATGGTGTATGGCATCCACTTCAGCCACCGGAGCAATTTTTCAGGGTAGCCGCGCACCACGAGGAGCAGAGCAAAAGCCGCAGCGCCGAGCAGAACGAAACCGATTCCGACCATGATGCGGAACGACCAGTAGGTAGCAACCATCAGTGGAACGTAATCGCCAGGGCCATATAACGCTGCGTACTCAGCCTGTAAATCATTTACGCCGCGCACTTCACACTCAAAATTGTTACAAGCCAAGAAACTCATCAAATATGGGATGCGAATGGACCAAATTTCCTGCTTGCCTGTCAGGTCACCAATGGTGAGCAGCGAGAACGAAGCGGGCTGCTCGGTTTCCCAGATGGCTTCAATGGCGGCCAGTTTCATCGGCTGGTACAGGCGCATTTCCTGCCCCTGTTCGTGTCCGGTCATCAACAATAGGAACGCGGCGATTAGCCCAACAATTGCCCCGGCGGCAAAAGAGGGTTTGAAGACTTCCAATTCACGCCGGCGCAAGATGTACCAAGCACTGACTCCGAGCAAGAGAAAGGCAGCCGTGGCTAAGCCAGCAGAAATGGCGTGCCAAAAGAGCAACCACCCCTTGGGGTTAGTGACAAGGGCGAGGAAATCTACCAGTTGTGCATTCCCTGTTTCCGGGTGAATTACATATCCAACCGGGTGCTGCATCCACCCATTGGCGAGCAAAATCCAAATCGAGGAGAACAGACTCCCGATGGCAGCCATCCAAATGGAGAAGAGATGCACTTGTTTTGAAACACGCCCTTCGCCAAAAATCCACACGCCAAGGAAAACCGACTCCAGGAAAAACGCCACCAGGGCTTCGATGGCCAGCAAGGAACCAAACACATCGCCTACAAAACGGCTGTATTGGCTCCAGTTCATGCCAAATTGAAACTCTTGTACAATGCCGGTGACAATTCCCATGCCAAAGTTGACCAAAAAGAGTTTGCCCCAAAATTTGGTCATCCGACGGTAGCGCTCTTCGCCGGTGCGATAATACATGGTTTGGAAGAAAGCCACAAACCAAATCAGACCAAGCGTGAGCGGGACAAAAAGAAAGTGGAACGCGGTGGTGACACCAAACTGAATACGGGATAGGGTGACAACGTCCATAGGGTTACCTGTAAATTTGTGTTATGTTTCACAAGCGCAACCCTATTCTAGCAAAACTTGACCGTTTTAGTATTAATTGTTCGTTAGAGTTTTCACAAGCGCCGGCTTCAATCTTTATACGGATCAAACTCATCTTCGCCTGCCATGGCGACGCCGATCGGACGCAGTGTATGCACGATGCGAATGGTATTGGCGTGGTGTCGAAGCACTTCGGGCAAGCGTTTGTAACAATGCGGCGACTCATCGGTGCCGGCCCCACGCAACTCTACGCCCTGTTCACGCACCCAAGCAAGCATCATTTCACGCGAGACCAACCCCGGGCTGATGACCTTCCCCGTCCGCCGATCGCGTTTGCCACGGGCCGCGTTGCGACTCATCACCCGACCCGCGCCATGCACCGTAGAATAGAGCGCCTGGCGTGCTTCGGGCGAATCAATCCCTTCGATAATCACCGCAATATCGCCCATTGAACCACCCACAAACCCACGTTGACCCGGAAAAGCCGGAGTTGCGCCTTTGCGAATCACCCACACTTCTTGTCCATGGTGTTTTTCACGCCAGGCAAAGTTGTGATGATTATGAACCGAATCCAAGATATGCGCACCGAGCAATTTCGCAACGTAATCACACACCCAGTCGCGCCCGGCATAGGCATAACGGCCGGCCAATTCCATGGCCACCAAATAATCCTGCCCCAGCGCAGAGCGCACCGAGAGCAAAAGCGGGTCCACATCCATGCCATCTTTAGCGCCACCCGCCTTCAAGAAATAGGTGGCGGTTTTATGGCCCAAGCCACGCGAGCCGAAGTGAACGCCAATCCAGGTTCGGCCTTGTTCATCTTCCAGCAAGTCCACATAGTGGTTGCCACCGCCAATGGTACCGAGTTGTTCCTGGGCCAGCTTCTTGAGCGGTGCCAGGGCAGGCAATTTCCAGGCCGGGTCCTCGAACAGCGGATGGTCCACCCGGATGTTGTTCTTCATGCCAATCCCAAAAGAGAGATTGCGCCAAATGTCATCCATGATTTTGGTGATGTTGCGCCGAATTTCGGTGGCAGGAATATCTATGAGCACGGCCTTGTTACCGCAGGCAATATCAAACCCCACCCCCGAGGGGCTGACGTGTTCGGAGTAGGCCAAGACACCGCCGATTGGCACAGCATAGCCCTTGTGATGGTCGGCCATCAAAGCAGCAGCATCCGCCGTTTTGGCACAATTCTTAATTTGGGCAAAGGCCGATTCATCTACCGGCTCGCCCCAGACGGGAATACCTTCTATTCTTTTCATGGCATCGCTCCTAGATTCATCGTACCACAAGAATGTAGGGGATTACAACAGACACGGGTGGGGCTCAGGACATGCTCTGCAAAACAGGAATGCCGCCCCAATGGACGGCACTCGGTTGGCGCAGTGGCTTCCTAACGGATTAACCGAGGAGGGATGCCACTGCGCCGCGTTGGATACTGTTACTGTCCATGCGAGACATCACCTCCTCCTTTCTAAAGGATAGCGGTGAATGAATTGGTTTGCCCCTCAATGATGAATCGAGTATCACACAGAAATAATCGGATGTCAATAGGCTGATTTGAAAT
>QEXW01000004.1 GCA_003130845.1 Anaerolineae bacterium | reverse complement strand
GCATGAAAGCCTCCTGACAGAGTTTTGTTTCGCAACTACACTCTATTCAGAAGGCTTTCACTTTTCAAGACCCAAAACGAAAAGGCCAAAGTCGAGGTTTTGGTTATCGTCGGCGGTCGTTTCCGCCCCGGCGGTCATTATGACTCCCTCGCGGTCCGCCCCGCTCGCTGCCCGGGCGCCCTCCTGCGCCCGGCCGCTGTCCAGGACCAGAGGCAGGGCGACCTCCGCCTGCGCGCGGCTTGTCATTGGCGCGGGCTTCTTCTGCCGTCCAGCCTTCTAACACGGCCTGCCGCGAAAGTCGAATCTTTCCATTCGGGTCAATATCCGTCACCATCACGGTCAATTCGTCACCAACCGAGCAGACATCTTCTACCCGGTTCACACGCTCGGAATCGAGCTGCGAGACATGGACCATGCCATCCACGCCGGGCAAGATTTCTACAAACGCGCCAAACGACTCAACGCGCACCACTTTACCGGTATATATACGTCCGATTTCGGCGGTCTCACCCAGGGCTTCGATGCGCATTCGGGCGGTTTCGGCGCCGATTCCTTCGGTGCTGGCAATATACACAGTACCGTCTTCTTGAATGTCAATTTTGGTGCCGGTCTCTTCTTGCAGGGCGCGAATGTTCTTGCCGCCCGGCCCAATCAGCGCTCCAATTTTGTCCACCGGTATCTTAACGGTGATGATACGGGGGGCATGGGGTTTAAGTTCCGCTCGCGGCGCGGAGATGGTTTCTAGCATCTTTTCCAGAATGCTTAGACGAGCCACACGCGCCTGTTCCAACGCTTCGCGCATCATCTGGGCACTGATGCCGCTGATTTTAATGTCCATTTGCAAGGCGGTGATGCCCTTGCTCGTGCCGGCGACTTTGAAATCCATGTCCCCTAGGTGGTCTTCTGTGCCTTGAATATCGGTCAAAATTTGATAGCGCCCGGTCTCATCAGTAATCAGCCCCATCGCCACGCCTGCCACCGGTGCTTTGATAGGCACGCCGGCATCCATTAGCGCGAGAGTAGAGCCACAAACCGAGGCCATCGAGGTGGAACCGTTGGAAGAGAGTACTTCGCTCACCAAACGCAGGGTATATGGGAACAATTCTTCCGAAGGGATGACCGGTTCAAGCGCGCGTTCGGCCAATGCGCCGTGTCCCACTTCGCGGCGTGATTGCCCACGCAAAGGTTTCACCTCGCCGGTGGAGAAGGGCGGGAAGTTGTAATGGTGCATGTAACGTTTGCTTTCGATGGGTGTCAAGCTGTCCAGTTCCTGCGCTTCGCCCAGCGTACCGAGCGTTGCCAGGGTGAGAACTTGGGTCTCACCACGCGTGAACAAGCCGGAGCCATGCGCACGGGGGCTCAGGTTCACTTCACACCAGATGGGGCGGATTTGGGTTGGGGTGCGGCCATCGGGGCGTTTGCCCATGCTCAGGATGCGTTCACGCACAATGGCGGATTCGGCTTCGGTAAAAGCCACGCGTACATCTTTTTCGCTGGGTGCGCCCTCTTCGCCTGTCACCATTTCGGTCAAGACGGTTTGTAGAATCTCTTCCATGCCGCTGTAGAATTCGGCTTTGGAGAGTGGTTTGTCGAGCAGTTCATTCATCGGGCCACTGACGCGGGCTAATACGCGCTGATTGAGCTCATCGGTCGCCAGAGCAAAGGTGGCTTCTCGCTTGGGTTTGCCTACTTCAGTAGCCATTTGGAACTGCAGGTCAATTAACGGTTGAATGGCTTTGTGTCCCAATTCCAGCGCTGCCACCATCACATCTTCGGGGATTTCATCGGCGCCACACTCCACCATCAGAATGGCATCGCGGGTTCCGGCTAAACGCAAGTCCAGGTCCGATTGTTCCATTTCTTGGAAGGTGGGATTGATGACAAACTGCCCACCGACACGTCCCACGCGTACCGCACCCACCGGCCCATTCCAGGGAATATCTGAAATCATAATGGCGGCCGAAGCAGCGTTGATGGCAAGGATGTCCAGCGGATTGACACCATCGGATGAAAGCGAGAACATCATCACCTGGACTTCGTTTCGCATGCCGTGCGCAAAAAGCGGACGTAGAGGCCGGTCAGTTAGCCGGGCCGTTAAAATGGCTTCGGTGCTTGGTTTTCCTTCGCGCCGGAAAAAGGAACCGGGGATTTTTCCGCCTGCGTACAGGCGCTCTTCGTATTCCACCGAAAGCGGGAAGAAATCGGTCCCTTCGCGTGCTTCGCCCATGGTGGCAGCCGCAAAAATAATGGCATCTTCTATGCCTACCGTCACCGCGCCACCCGCCTGAAAAGCGAGTTTTCCGGTTTCAAAGGTAACCGTGCGCGTCCCGACGGTCGTCGAGTAGCGTTTTGATTCGGGTTTCATAAGTTAAATTGTCTCCTGTATGCACGAGATGTTCTCGCGCTGAAATAAATTTCCCGCCTGGTCAGGGACTGAAAGATGGCGGCAATGTTGTCCCCTTCAGGAGAGCCAGATTGCCAGCATGTTTCAATTCCTGACAGGGGCGGGTGTTTGGTGGATGAAAAGCCCTAAAGGCCTTGTAGACCTTTAGGGCCTTCAGACGAACTATTTTTGCCGCAAGTTCAAGCGTTCTGTCAGAGCCAGATAGCGCTGATAATCGGTCTTGCGCAAGTAGGTCAACATGCGACGGCGCTGACCTACCAGGCGAAGCAGACCCCGCCGACACGATTCATCGTGCTTATTGGCGCGCAGATGCTCGGTCAACTGCTGAATGCGGTTGGTGAGCAGGGCAACTTGCACTTCGGTTGAGCCGGTGTCATTGGCGCTGCGCTGAAAGTCTGCAATCACCTGCGCCTTTTTTTCTTTAGGCAAAGGCATGACGTTGCTTCTCCTTTCTAACAGGATGGTGCGGGTCTCCAGGTAGGCAGCCGAAACCACCCGCCGGACCAGTCACGGGGTTGAATTATACCACAATCGAGAAGGGAGCCTGGTAGAGAGAGGTCAAGAGGAATGCCTCCACGCAGATAGAAGGAGAAGGTTTGCCAGTCGGGGTATACTATTGTCATCTTGTATCGCTTTGAGGCAGCCATGCAATCCATTTGTGTTTACTGCGGTTCTTCCGACAACATTCACCCAGAATATAAGCAAGCCGGGCGCGAATTGGGACGCATTTTGGCCGAAAACGGGCTTCGACTCATTTTTGGCGGCGGCAAAACCGGCGTGATGGGCGCAGTGGCCGATGGCGCGCTGGAAGCGGGTGGCGAGGTGATTGGGGTCATCGTTGAAAGTATGAATACCCCGGCCCTGGCACATTTCGGCCTTACCCGGCTGGAAGTGACTCCCACCATCCACGAGCGCAAAGCCCGCATGTACGCCCTGGCAGATGGCTACATCGCCTTACCCGGCGGCTTTGGCACGTTTGACGAATTATTCGAGACCATCACCTGGGGACAAATTGGCATCCACGAAAAACCGATTGGCCTGCTCAACATACGCGGATACTTCCAGCTGCTGATAGCTGCCATTGACCATGCCGAAAAGGAGGGATTCATTTTCCCCGAACACCGCCGCATGATTTGCATGGCCGAAAAGCCAGAAGAATTGTTGCGCTGCATGAGAAACCATCGTCACCCGGCAGAAGCCGTGCGCCGCTGGATGCGCCAAGACTAGTAATCCATCACATCCATCCGCGCGGAAAGTGGTTTTTCAGCGTTCCTTGCACGCCCTTGCCCCAGCCCAGCGGCCAACCATCGGCACAGACCACCGTCCAGCCGTTGGCCTCTACCTCCAGGCTCTCGCCGCGTAGGTAAGCCGCTATCTCTGGCGAATCGGCGGGAAAACTGATGAACTTTTTCATCTCTCCTGGCTTCAGGAACAACGCCAGCGGATGCGCCGGTTCGAAGCGCCCTTTTTTGAACGAGCCAAGCCAAATTCCAGGATGGAGAACCCGCAGGCGACCAAAATCGGGATGTTCTTCTGGCAGATAATACAGCCGCTCGCCGACCAGGTGCAAACGGTCCTCGGTCAAATCAATATCCAATGTATCTCGCGTAAATTCCCGCCAAAGGTGCAAATCGGGGATTAACTTGCGCTTGCGCCAGGACTCTTTATTGAGGGGGCTTTCCGCTTGGTGTGCATTCGGTGCAACCTTTTTTAGCAAACAAACAAAATGTCCTTCTCCTTGTAACCGGTGCGGGAACAACCGCGCGGCTCGTTCCAACCCTATGGCGTTTGTTTCTTTTTGCAGCCATTGGGGTTTGCCCTCCACAAAACCCTCAAAGTGCGGCAGTTCCATCACTTGGAAGTGTGGAAACTCATCTAAAAGTTGAGCAATGACTCCTTCGTTTTCTTCCGGCGCAAACGTGCAAGTAGAATACAACAAATAGCCGCCGGGCCTAACCAACTTAGCCGCTACGCGCAAAATATTGCTTTGGCGCAGGGCGCAACCGGCGACCATCTCCAAAGACCAATCGAGCCGCGCGCCCATGTCTTTGCGGAACATGCCCTCGCCAGAGCAAGGCGCATCCACCAGAACCCGGTCGAAGAACGCCCCGAAATGGTCAGCCAGCCGCTCCGGCGACTCGTTGGTCACAACCACATTCCCTGCGCCCCAGCGTTCCACGTTTTGCGCCAGGTGTCCCACCCGCTTGGTTTTGATTTCGTTCGCCACCAGCAGCCCTCTGCCGCCCATGAGTGCCGCCAGGTGGGTGGTCTTGCCGCCCGGCGCAGCAGACAAGTCGAGAACGCGTTCCCCTTCGCGCATTGGAATCGAAAACAGCAACTCCGCCGGCGACATGGCAGAGGGGTCTTGTAGATAATATAACCCGGCCAGATGGTAGGGATGTTTGCCCGGTTTCTCCTCGCCGTCTAACAGGAAGGCAGAGGGACACCACTTCACCCGCTCTCCAAGCGCAAACGGGGAAACGCGCGCGAATTCATCGGCTGAAAGTTTCAACGTATTCACCCGTAATCCCGCCTTGGCAGCGCCCAAAAGCGCTTCAAGAAAAGCAGGGAACTCCTGACCTAAGAAAGTGGACATTCGCTCTAGAAAAAGCGGCGGCAGTTCGGGGGGATTAAGTCGCATGGGTGCATTATACGGCGAAATGTTGGCAAAACGAAAACGACAACTGTTCTACCGAGCAGTTGTCGTTTTTGTCTTCTGTAAAACAATTTATTTCACCACAACAATCACGACAGTAACACTTTGGCCAAAAGGTTTACCGTTATCGTCGTACCAACTCCAGTGCGCTACATATTCGCCTGGGTCGCCCGGGGCATACATATTGATGCCGATATCTACAACTCCTCCTGGCGGGATGAATTGGCTTTTTTCCATGATTTTCCACGGGTTGAGGTTCAATCCCATACTGGGCGGGCCGGCCCAAGCTGCAAAGTAAAAGCCCTCATCCCAAGTGCAAGTACCTGTGTTTTGCATGCGCCAAATCTTGTAGAACTTTTCCCAGGGTTTGAACTGGGTATAGTCGGGAACAGTAATATCGGCAACGTATTTCGCATCTTTGCACAAAGGCGCCGGAACAGTCGGGGCGCCTCCCACCGCAGGGAGTGGAGTGAAGGATGGGATGGCTGTTGGCGAACCAGGTTGGGTTGGCAGGCCAGGTTGGGCGGGCGTGTCCGTTACACCAATTACCAGTGGGGGCGGGGCAGAGGTTGTTGATTCAACAACAACGGATGGCGTTTCAGCCAGCGTAGGGGTTGCTGCCTGGGTGGCGGTGGCGGTTGGTGGTAGGGTGGCGGTTGCCAGACCGGCGATTTCGGTTAATTGTACGAACGCCGTTGCTGCCGCCGAGGTCATCACCACGCTAACATCTACCTCGGTTGGTGTGGGCTGAGCGGCTTGCCCCAAGTTGCAACCCGTTAGGGCCACAAACAGAATAAGGACAGATAACGCCTGGATGGATTTACGAAAACGATTCATTGGACCTCCAGAGTGTGCAGCCTGTGCATCACTTTTAGGCTGCTTGCGCGTGATTATAACTCAATCGCTCACGGCGTTGGTGTTTCGGTCGGTGTGGGTGTCTCGGTTGGAGTGGGCGACGGGGTTGGCGTTTCAGTCAGGGTTGGTGTTTGGGTCGCGGT
>QEXW01000029.1 GCA_003130845.1 Anaerolineae bacterium | reverse complement strand
GATGTGTTCTGGGAGCCATGGTTTTCTCCTTGTTTTTGTCTGCTAACCTGCAAGGATACCGGCTCCCATCTTTTTACACAAGATTCGTTATACTACCTTTGGCGTTGTGATAACGGGTATACCGACCATAGTTCTAGCGATTCTGTACTGTCTTATTGCAGTCGCTCTGATGGCATTTTGGGGTGGTAAACACCTGTCGCGACAAGAGAGAGTGTGTGCGGGCTAACCAAGCGCTTGCCCAGAAGCCCAGCCTACGGCGCGCCCCGGACAAGTCTTTTGTTTTTGCCGACCGCTCATCTTGTTGGCCATCTTCATGCAAAGATTGTAGAAATAAACCAATTTGCCACCTTGTAAAATTTGCACGGGTTTTAGCGCAAAGTCGCAGAGATGCAAAGAAAAAAGCGTAAGAATCTTGGCGTCTTGGATTAACAAGGCCCCCTGTAAGCGATTCAAGAACCAAAAGTAGCAACTTGAATTAGATAGGAGACTCGGAGTATGACATACAAACGACAAGCCGGCAAATCTACGCGCGAGATGGCAAATCAGCGTCGTAACTCTGCATTGTGGGTTGCTGGTATTGGCATGGGTATACTGGTTGTAGTAACTTTATTTGCACAAAACGCAAAGGCGTTAGGAATTAGTGGCGTTGGCATACTTGCTTTACTTGTTTTTGTGCATGTCTTTGGCGATTTCATAGAGGGTCAAGTAGGCAGGAAAATAAAACTGGAAAAGCAAGCCATTCGCGGGGCAAGAGCTGAAGAGGAAGTTGGTGAACTATTAGATGAATTGCCAGATGATGAATATTATGTTTTGCACGATATTGAAAGCCCATACGGAAATATAGACCACATTGTTTTTGCAAAAAATCGCGGCATCTTTTTGCTTGAAACGAAAGCGCATGGTGGTGAAGTAGAAATAGAAGGGAATACTCTTTTCTTGAATGGAGAATTACCTGAAAAGAACTTTGTTGCTCAGGCACTTCAAAATTCTTATTGGTTGCGAGATAAAATCAGTGAGGTTGTCGGTTCAAAACCCTGGATAACCCCTGTGATTGTGTTTACGAATGCGTTTGTGCCACCTACCAAACCGATAAAAGGCGTCTATGTAGTCAATAAAAAATATCTCCTACCTTTGGTGCGTAGGACAAATAGGCCTAACTCTACACTGACCAAAGTTTGGGAGGTCAGAGAAAATATCGAAAATGAATTGTCGTAAGCATTGCGGTTTTTTCAAACCAAAGCCAGCCAGCATCCCATCCTGAGCAACCTCTCCCGTACTTCGTTTGCCGTCTGCGTTTGGCAAGTCAAGTATAATTTTGAAGCGGCGCACAATTTTGAGACGTCTGGAGTATTCCGTGACTGTAGAGAAATCCACTTCATCCCGATTAAACCAAATTATTCAAGCCGATTGTCTCCAAGAGCTTGCGCTCTTTGATGACAATTCGATTGATTTGACTGTTTTCTCTCCCCCTTATGATAATATTCGAGACTATAAAAATAACTGGACTTTTGATTTTGTTGAATTAGGCAAACATCTTTTCAGGGTGACGAAAGAAGGTGGTGTTGCCGTTGTCGTTATTGGCGATGGAACAAAAAATTTTGCCAAATCCCTTACTTCTTTTCGATTGGCTGTACATTGGGTGGATGATATTGGCTGGAAACTCTTTGAAAGTGTCATTTACAAGCGTGACGGCAACCCTGGCGCATGGTGGAATCAACGTTTTCGGGTTGACCACGAATATATTTTGATGTTTTTCAAAGGGAATCGTCCAAAGACCTTTCACAAAGAACATCTCATGGTTCCGAGTAAACATGCTGGAAAAATCTATTCGGGAACGGATAGGTTGACAAACGGCGGCTTCAAGAAGATTGAACCAAAGGCAGTAAATCCGATGAAATGTCGGGGAACGGTTTGGGAGTATTCGACAAGTAACACGGAAGGGAATCGGCTTAAGCTTCAACATCCTGCTACCTTCCCAGATAAATTAGCCAGCGACTTAATTTTATGTTTCTCAGAACCTGATGATATTGTTCTTGACCCCATGTGCGGAAGCGGCACAACCTGCGTGCAAGCAAAGTTAAACAACAGGCAATTTATTGGAATTGAAATCAGCGAAGAATACTGTGACATTGCCCGAAAACGCCTTCAAATTGAAGCGCAAGCCAATCAAGTCAGCATGTTTTAGGAGCAAACTGGATGTCATATCAAGATGATGTAAAAATTGCCAAACGCTTGCTCGTGGATTTGCCAACAAAATGGGACGGAAAAGCAAGTGTCTTGGAAATGAAAGAAGCGGACTTCAACTGGCGGCAAATGGAATGGTGGGGGTTTTATTTTGAATTGTTATGCCACAGGCGGCTTGGGAGTGAATTTTCTATTCCTGGCGATAAATATGGCTCAGCCGCTACTTCCTGCTTTGATTTGAAGCGTTCTATAAATTGGGATTTGAAAGCCAAAGCCATAAAGTCTGACGACCATCGTTCTATTTTGAACGACACAGAAGCAATGGATTGGAGCATTAAACAGTATGGTGTTCACGGCTTGATTGTTGGATTATGCGATGTCGAGTATAACGACAATGATAGAACTTTTCAGCGATGGCACGAAGAACTAAAAGGCGGTAAATCGAAATATCAGTTGGAAAGAGAGCAAAGAACCAGCGTATCTCGCTATCGAAAAACCAGAGCCGACTTGCTAGAAGTTTTATTTCTTGCCATTACTCCCCAGAACATATCATTATTGGGTATTCATCATCAGGGGAGAAATGCAAACGGCAAACCTCGCCCGCCCAAGTATATGCTTGATTACGATGAAGAGATATTGAGCGAGTTTTTGGTAGATAGAATCGTGTTTTAAGGTGTTTGTGGGTACTAGGTGTGTTTTTTGATGTCTCTGGCGCGCAAGGTGGTGTGTGCGCACGGAGGGGGTTAGTAGCGTGTGTTTGGATGGGAGTCTTTTGGCTTGGTGGACAGGCCGACTGGGTGGTAGGTTGGTTCGGGGCGGGAGGGGTTTGCACCGCTTGGCACGAAAGGTTGGGGGCGGGGGGAATTGGCACGCAAGGGTTGAGCGGGTCGGTAGGTGGGCAGGGTGGCCCGTGTGTTAGGCCGGGGTTCATCCATTGTGAAAAGCCGGTCACCTGCGAGGGAGAACGTGCCGATTAATAGTATGCGGATAACCCACACCATAATTGCGACGAACACCGGAACAATTTTGGTAAGCGTGGCCTGTCCTAGAATGGAGGTGCTGGCGGGCGTGTGTGTGAGAAGTGCCAGCGAGACACCCCACCAGGTGAGAGTGGCATTCATGGCTGCGGCTAACACCCATGCGCCAAACAAGTACCAAACTTCGACCGGTTCATCGCGCCCTTGTTCTGGCGTGAACAGGCGCGCGATGCCAGCAAAATCTATGCCACAGAAGGCCAAGGAGAGCAGGGTTGCCCAGCGGATGCCCATAAATTTCAGATTGCCGAGTAAATCGCTTAGGGCGTAGTCGGTGGTGGAGTAGTTGAAAATTTCGAATGCAATCAGCGCAACGAAGAGAATTAGTGCGAAGGCAGCGCCGCGTTGTTGACTGGCGCGCTTTAGGATAGGAAAAAGTTGGAGCGGGTTACGATTTATCATTTTGCGGCCTTTGGTTAAATCTCAAAGCGGTAGGTGATTGGTATGGATTTATTTTAGCACAAACGTTCTAAATATCAAGAGTTGTTTTGAATCTGCAACATGATAAAATCGTCCGTGTATTTCCTAGCCACCGGACAGTTTTAAAATCAGACGCAACCCAACACAAACGAAGGCGGACAACAAGCGTGTTTTGTGAAGAAAGCCTAGACAAATTCCGTGTTTTCCGCGTGCATCTGTGTCCCCAAAAACAAAGTGTCAGGTGACTAGTGTATTTCTTGACGCCAACAAAGGAGCCGTATGAAAAAATACTTGGTAGCTGGTGTGATTGTGTTTGTTTTCTTGGTAATGATGGGGTTGTATCTTGATTTTTCGCTCGGTGAGACGCTATTGGCGTCGCTGGTTTTGAGCGTTGTCGGGATGATTACTGTCTGGTGGCAGCATTGGTTTGGGTAAACGGTTCGTTATTCCCCGATGAATTGCATGAAAACCTGGTTGCCAAGCAGTCGTCCGCGTCGAGTCAGGCGCAGGCGGCTTTGGTTTTGATGGGGGTCTGGCAGGAAAGACGATTCTGTTGCCCATTCCAGCAAGCCGAGGCGAATGAGCGATTCAATTTTCTCCCCATAGATGTCAGTCAGTTCCACGCCAAACCGCTGTCGAAAGGTTTCGCGGGAGACCCCTTCAGCGGTCAGGCGCAAGCCGGTCATCATTGTCTCGTCCATCTCCTCGCGGGGTGTATTGCGGTGGTGGTTGATGGCTGCCGGCGAGAGAGGCCATTTTTGGGTCGTTGGTGAAAACTCAGCCGTTTTCAAGCGGTCAATGTACGTTTTGATGCGCAAGATGTTGGAATAGCGCAGGCCGTTTGCATAGCCATGTGCACCAGCGCCCAGGCCCAGATAGGGCAGGTTGCGCCAGTATTGAAGGTTGTGACGGCATGCAAAGCCTGAATTCTGCGTTTGGACGGTGGCATCTGCATGCGCCCAATTGGAAATTTCATACTGCGCGTAGCCATTAAGAAATAAGCGTTCATCTAACCATTCGTACATTTCAGCAGCCAGGTCAGCATTGGGCAGGGGAAGCAGGCCTTTGCGCGTCCAGCGACCAAAGGGCGTGCCGTGTTCTAGGGTGAGGGCATAGGCCGAGATGTGTTCGGGGTGTAGGCCAAGTACTAGGTTAACGGTGTGTTGCCAGGATGCCAGAGTCTGTTCAGGCAGGCCATACATCAGGTCGAGGTTGAGATTTTCGAACCCGGCGCGGCGCGACCAACGCACGGCGTCTACCACATCGCTGTAGGTGTGAATCCGCTCAAGCAGACGCAGTTCGGTTGGGTTGGCGCTTTGTACCCCGTAACTGATGCGGTTAAAGCCGATTTGGCGTAGTTCTTGCAGGTATTGCAACGAAACTGTGCCGGGG
>QEXW01000028.1 GCA_003130845.1 Anaerolineae bacterium | reverse complement strand
CGCTCTCAATACCCGAATCTAAACAAAAAAGGGCGCTTTCGCACCCTTTTCTTGTTCGTTTCTCTTTCCCGACTTTGCTCAAAGAGCCAAAGTCGAGGGTTGTTTAATTTTTTACAGACGCGGATTTCCTAGCCACCGTACAGTTTTAAGATTAACCCAAGTTGCCATGTTGCAAAATTTGCACGGGTTTTAACGAAAAGTCACAGAGACGCAAAGAAAAAGCAGAAGAAGCTTGGCGCCTTATCGCCGGGATTAACAAAACCCGCCCGAAAACGCTCCAAGAACCAAAAATAGCAACTTGGGTTAGACGTAGACAAACGCCAAGGAACGTGGACAAAAAGCGTGTTTGAAGAAAGCCCAGAAAATTTCTGCGTTTGCCGCATCAATCCTCGTCCAAAAAACAAAGTGTCGGGTGACCAGCAGATTTCTCAAATTTGGAATTCGATGCTAACCGGCTGCGGGGCGCCCAGAGCCTGGCCACGCGCGCTGGGGGAACAGCCGCCCGCCAACAAGCGGAATTTGCCCGCTTCCAAGATGGGGTTGCCCGCCTCATTGTAAATCATCAGCATTTCGGGCGTCACTGCAATTTCGACCGTTCGGCACTCGCCCGGCCGCAAGTGAATGCGCTGGAAACCGATAAGCCGACTGATGGGTACAGGCAAGCGGCTTTCCAGTGCACTGATGTAGAACTGCACCACTTCATCAGCGGCCACGCGGCCTGTGTTCTCCACCGTCACCCAGGCGCGGAAGCCCTGCCGGGAGGGAGTTTCTGCTTGCAAATCGCGATAGGCAAAGGTGGTGTACGAAAGGCCAAAACCAAACGGATACAACGGCTCCTCGGTCATGTAGCGGTAGGTGCGCCCCGCCATGCGATAATCATCGAACGGGGGCAACTGGTCGAGCGACTTGGGGAACGTTACGGGCAATTTGCCGCTCGGAGCTGCATCGCCGAATAAGACACTCGCCACCGCATGTCCACCTTCCATGCCTGGGTACCAAACAAAAAGAATCGCATCCACCAAGTCTTCTACCTCGCCCAAGGCAATCGGGCTGCCGCCGGTGAGAACCAGCACAATCTTAGCGCCATGCGCTGCCAGCTCTTTGATGTAGTTTACCTGCACTTCCGGCAGCGAAATGCTCTCGCGGTCGCCGTTGAGCGGGGAGAGCAACGATTCGCCCTCTTCGCCTTCCAAGAAGGGTGAAGAGCCACCGCACACAATAGCCACATCTGCCGATTGCGCCATGTAGGGCGCCCAGGTTTGGGCAACTTCACGCGGGTGCTTGAGCAAAGCGCCCGGGTGATATTCCATTCCCATTCCTTCAGGCAAACGAGCTGTAATTCCTTCCAGGAAAGTAACCATCTGGTCATTGAAACCATAATAATTACCGAGCAACACTTCCATGCTGGTGGCAGTTGGCCCGGTGACGAAAATCTTACGGGCATCCGGCTTGATGGGCAGGATATTGTTCTTGTTCTTGAGCAGGACGATTGATTCGACTGCCGCGCGATAAGCCAATTGGCGATGGGCTTCACAGGCCACCACTTCCATACCAATCGAAGCAAAGGGAACACATTCAGGCGGGTCGAACATGCCTAACTTAAAGCGCGTAGCAAGCGTGCGCTCCAAAGCGCGGTCCACATCGGCTTCAGTAATCAGACTGCGTCGGATGGCTTCGGGAATCTCGTTAAATACATGGTCGCACCCCAGGTCGCAGCCTTTCTTCAGGGCCAGGGCCGCCGATTCTGCCGCGTCAGCGGTCACTTTGTGGTTGGCGTGGAAATCGTTCAGCGCGCCGCAATCCGAAACCACATGGCCCTGGAAGCCCCATTCGCCGCGCAGGATGTCCTCCAGCAGCAACTGGCTGGCACAGCAAGGTTCATCGAGCGTGCGGTTATAGGCACCCATCACCGATTCGACCTTGGCTTCTGTCACCAGTTTTTTGAATGCCGGCAGGTAAGTCTCACGCAAATCGCGCATCGAGACGATGGCGTTGAAGTGATGGCGGTCGCGCTCCGGGCCGGAATGAACGGCGTAGTGCTTGGCACAAGCCGCCGCCTTCAGGTACTTGGGATGGTCGCCCTGCAAGCCGCGCACAAACGCTGCGCCCATCTCGCCGGTCAGGAAGGGGTCTTCGCCCCAGGTTTCCTGGCCTCGCCCCCAGCGTGGGTCGCGAAAGATATTGATATTGGGTGACCAAAACGTCAACCCTTGGTATTGGTCAGTATAACCATTCCGCTTGAGCGCAGCATGATATTTAGCACGGCCTTCATCGCCAATGGCTGAGGCAACCTGCTGGATGAGGTCCTTGTCCCAGGTAGCGGCCATGCCAATGGCCTGCGGAAAGACCGTCGCGCGCCCGTTGCGGGCCACGCCATGCAAGGCTTCGCTCCAATAGTTGTACGCGGGAATGCCCAGACGCGGAATGCCATGCGCCGGGTGGCTCATCAGGCCGACTTTTTCTTCGAGCGTCAGTCGCGAAATCAGGTCGCGCACCCGGTCTGTGATGGAGAGCTCAGGATTAAGATAAGCAGGTTGGGTCATAAGTCCTTCTTCTACGGTTGAAGAGTATCGAAAAGGCCGGGGTTGGCCCGCAACCAAAACGGCTGCGCGGTTTCGGCCTTCCAGTTTCGCAAAAATTCCGGCTCATCAAACCAGGCGTGGGTCGTGTTCCAATAGACCAGGGCGCGAACCACATCATTGTTGGCGCGGACGAAGCCGAACAGGGGTGCGAACCAACCTGCCCAATCGGCTTCCGCGGCCGGAACAGCCGCAATGATAACCGGTTTTGAACGTTCACGGGAGAAATTCAAGGCCGATTCTAGCGATTGATTTTCGCATTCGGAAAATTGTTCACGATACGAGACCGCCACCCAGTCCACAAATTCATCGCCGGGATACCAGGCTTCGGGCGCTTGGCCGCCAAACAGCGCTTCACATGCCCCGGCCGTGTGCCACACCAGGGCAACCTGTTTCGCGCCGGCTTCCTGCAACCGTTGATAGAAGTATTTCCAAGCGGAAACATAAGATTGCGGCTCGTAGCCGCTCCCTGCTGCATCGAATTCTGGCCCCAGCCGCAAGAAGACCGGGCGCGGGTAGGCGGTCAGTGCCGTGACCAGGGCATTAAGCTGCGAATCGGCTTTTCCCGAAGCAATCGCCTCGGTCTGACCAGGGAAGGACACCCCCACCGAGAGAACGCTGTTCGGATAGCGCTTCGCCAGGGCCTCCAGCGCGTCCAAATCGAGCGAATCCAGGCTCAGTTCCAGGTTCACTCCACCCGGCGCGCTGACAACTTTATCGAAATACGCGTTCACGGCATCTGCATCCGGGCCGACCATCAGTAGAGCTTTGCCGGCGATAGGCGCAAATTTGCCCTCAATGGCGCGCGGCGGGGGCGGCGCTTCCACGCGCGGCGTGACGCCCGGCTCGTAAATGCGGAAGTTGCCGCTGGCTTGCAATAACCCAAGCATGTAGAGCAAACCATCATAATAGCGGTATTTACCGGTTGGGATGGAGGCATCCCAAAGAGCCTCCACGAAAGGCTTGCCAATTTCTGGGTCAGCGGCGTGCGCTAGGACGGCGTTGGTGGCAATCAGACCGGTGGCGCGGTGGCCGGCCAGCGGTTTGCCATCCAGCGAGTATTCGGCTACATATTTATCCACGCCTTGCGAGGCAAAAAACGAAAGCTGACGGTTGGCTTGCTCGCGATACCAAGCCGAAGGATAAAACCACAGATAATCCATCCCGATGTTCGCACCCACACGGAAGGCATCATAGCGAAACTGTCCGTGATATTCATCGTTGTACGGGCGGCCATCGAAGTAGGAATAATTCGGAGCCAAGCCGGTTTCGGGGTGAACGGCTTTGGGCAGGAATTCGCGGCTAGCGGTAGCGGCTTCTTTCCAGAAGTCGTTGTTTTTATCCGCCCAGCGCGCCCACAGCTCGTAGTAATGTGGCATGTGGTATGAAGCATCGGTGAACTGCGAATTCTCCCCCAGTTGCGGCACAAAAACGACCTGCTTCGTTTCGGGGTCAAACAGATTGGTAGCGAGTTCTCCACTCAATTCCTTGGCATTCAAAGCCACATCCAGAATCGATTGGGCTTCGGCGCGGTAGTTAAAGATTCCCTCGCCGCTGCCCCAGCGCGCATCGGCAAAGAACAGAGCCATTACAAACCACACTTCGCCATCCGAGGCCGGGTTGGCGGCCAGTTGCGTGCCGTCGGTTTTACAATGCCAGGCAAAGTAACCCTTATAGCCGCCATCGCGCTGATACATGTAGGTTTTGGCCCATTTCCACAGACGGTCGAACTCTTCTTTCTTATTCATTTGAACCGCAATCATCATGCCGTAGGACATGCCCTCCGAGCGCACATCGTCGTTACCGGTATCGAGCATGTAGGCCATATCGGAGCCAACCGGATAATAAACGCGCTCCGAAACATCATCGCCATAAAACAGCTGTTGGAAGGCCGCCTCGATTTTGGCCTGGATTTCGGCCTCGCTTTTGCCAAGGTATTCAGCAAACAGATTGCGATATTGACCGGTTTCGTAGGCGCCTGCCTGGGGTAGTGGGAACGGGGTAGCAGTAGGTGATTGGGTTGGCATAGGGGAGGTCTCCGTTGCCAAAGGCGCGGGGCCGGCACAAGCGGCCAGCAAGGCGAACAAGAGAAAAAACAAAAAGAAGCGGGAAAATCTCGTTTGCATTTTCAATGGCCTCGTTATTCTTAAGTTTCGGTACACAGTCGTAAATAAATCGCACCCTTGGATGCCCCAACAGATTAAGCCAATTCGCTATACTCAAACCAGTCGAAATCGGCCCAGTTGCCGCTTGGCTGGCCATTGCTGCTGGCATACATGCCCACATACGCGCCCAGAAAACCGCCCGCCACCGGGGTACTCAAAATGCGCCCATCCGCATTCTCGAACAGCGCGCGCCAATTCCCAGATTCATCGGCAAAGTAGAAACTGTAATCTTGTCCGCGCGCCTCGATTTTCAGGCGGATGTTGGGAACGGAAATCGGCGCCTGGGCGAGGACCTCGTCTATACCTGCGGCACGTTTGACCAGCCGAATCACAGGCTGTTCTTCCAATGTGACGATGAACCGATAGTGATAATCGGGGCTTTGGTTGAGCGCCAACCCAGCGCATTCGTGCGGGGAAGCGGGTATGAATTCAAATTCGGTTTGGGCCGTAAACGAAACGTGTTGCTGCCTTCTACCGATGAAACTCGGCTCGGCGTGTTCGGAGAGTTGCGGGGGGCGCAGGTACAAGCGCAAAAAACCGGGGCGTTCTTTCAGGCTGGCAAACCGCTCCGGTGCAATACGCAGGGAATTCCAGACGAGGGCAAGTGTCTCCGCGTCGAAATCATCGCGCGCCGGAAGCGCAGGCCAGGCCTGCTGGGGCAGGTGTGGGGCGGGATACTCGAACTCGACCCGGCCCGTGCCGGGGCTGAAAATCGGCCAGCCTTCTTCCCAACGCACAGGAACGAGGAAGGTTTCACGCCCCAAGTTGTAAAAATAGCCGCCATAGGGGCGCATCGCCAGCAAAACCGCCCACCACTCCCCGGCGGGCGTCTCCACCAGGTCAGCGTGACCGGTGCCGACAATGGGGTAATCCAGCCCCAGGTGGCGGTGCGTGAGAACCGGGTTGCCGGGGTTGGGTTGGTAGGGGCCAGTTACGCTCTGGCTGCGGGCAATCGTCACGGCGTGGTGATGACCGGTGCCGCCCTCGGCAATCATCAGGTAGTACCAGCCGCCGATTTTGTAGAGATGCGGCGCTTCGGCCCAGCGCGCGCCTTTGAGTGCGCCATCCCACAGGACAAGTGGCTCGCCAACCAGACGCATGGCTTGCAAATCCAATTCTTGCAGCCAGATTTCCGTATGTCCTTCAAATTGAGAATTGGAAGCCATGCGGCTGCCAACATACCAGGCACGGCCATCGTCATCAAAAAAGAGCGAGGGGTCAATACCATCTGCCCCTTCGAGCCAATCCGGCTCAGACCAGGGGCCGGCCGGGTCGCTAGCGGTGACGATGAAATTGCCTGCTTGCTTTTTGCCGGCGACCAGGGTATTGATGATGTAGAATGTGCCATTGTGATAGCGAATGGTCGGCGCGTACAGGCCACAGGAAGAGGATACGCCCTCTAGCGGTAGTTGCGATTCGCGCGTGAGCGCATGGCCGATTTGCCGCCAGTGAACCAGGTCGCGGCTGTGAAAAATCGGCAGGCCGGGAAAGTACTCAAAGGTCGAAGTGACCAGGTAAAAGTCGTCTCCCGCCCGGCAAATAGAAGGGTCTGGGTAGCAGCCGGGCAGGATGGGGTTGCGGAAGGTCGCCGTCATCCCCATCATCCTTTCACAGCGCCGGCCGTCAGACCGGAGACAATCTGGCGTTCCGCAAACAGGTAAAAGACGACGGTGGGCAGCGCCGAGAGCAAGACGAACGCCGAAACCAACGCCAGGTCTTGTCCATACTGACCTTGGAATTGCATGGTGCCGAGCGGCAGGGGCCACAGTTTATCGTTGTTGATGACCACCAACGGCACAAGCAGGTCATTCCAACTCATAATCATGGTCAACGCAGCGACAGCGGCCAGGGCAGGCTTGGCAAGCGGCAGCAGGATGCGCCAGAAGAAATCGAAGGCCGTACAACCGTCAATGTAGGCCGCGTCCTGCAATTCAGCCGGGATGGCGGCAAAGAAGCCGCGCAAAATCATGATGTTGCCCGAAAGCTGGAAGGCGGTCTGCACGATGATGACGCCCCATAGGTTATCCAGCAGGTTCAACTGGCGCAAGACGAAATAAACCGGCAGGATGGCGATGTTGATGGGAAACATCAGGCCCAGCGTGAACAGCTGGAAAACCCAATTTTTGAAGCGGAAATCTATGCGGGCGAAGATGAAAGCCGCCAGACTGCAAATCACGACCACGCCGGTTGTCGTGGCGACCATGACCATCACGCTGTTCCACAGCATTGGCCAGAAGGAATAACGCGGCGTGGTGAGAATCGAAATGAGATTTTCCCAACGCGGCGGAATGGGCGGCGTATAGGGGCTAGACATCAACTCACCGCGCGTTTTAAGCGCGCCAAAAACCAGGATAACAATCGGGACAAAAACCAGGATGACGACCGTGACCAGCACGAAATACTGAAGAAAGCGCTGGAGGAACTTTCGGGCGTTGAACGTGGGGCGATAGACGGCTCTTGCTTGCATGGCGTTATCCTTCCAACCCAGAGAGATAATCGGGCTTGCGGGTAAAGTGCAGATAAATGAGCGAGAAAATCAGGCACAGCAGGAACATGTAAATTGCCACCGCCGAGCCATACCCTAACTGGAAGCGCACAAAACCGAAGCGATACATGTAGGTAGCCATCGTCTCGCTGGCGTTTACCGGGCCACCTTTGCTCATAATCCAGACCATGATGAATTGTTGTAGCGACCCAAGCACCGAAATATAGACGGATGTGCGGATGGTGCTGCTCAACAGTGGCAGGGTGATGTAAAAGAAGTTCTGAATAGCGTTGGCCCCGTCCACGCGCCCGGCTTCTTCAATTTCGCTTGGAATATTTTGCAAGCCGGTCATAAACAGGAGCATGTGATAGCCGAAATATTTCCACGTCAGAGCGGCAAAAATGGCAATCAAGACCAAATCAGGATTGCCCAACCAGGCCAGCGGCTGCCCCCCCAGGGCAACAATGACCGCATTGATAAATCCCCGGTCCGGGTCAGGGTTCAGGATGAACAGCCACATCAACGCGGCAATCACTTCGGAAAGGACATACGGAAGAAAGAAGACTGCGCGAAAGAATGTGCGCCCGGGCAGGTCACGCCCTACCAAGACAGCCAAGAGAAGCGATAATGGCAATTGAATGAAGAGCGAGAGGGCAATAATCAACAAACCATTCCGCAATGCAATCAGGAATACCCTATCTTTGATGATATTTTGGAAGTTTGCCAGTCCAACAAAATCTTCCGCCGGGCCAAAGCCTTTCCAGTTAAACAAGCTGTAATAGACCGACTGGAGGATAGGATAGACCACGAACAACAGGAACAAAATGACTGCCGGCAACAGAAACAAGAAAATCATCAGGTAGTCTTGAAACTTGCGCGGCAAGCCTGCCATAGACTTGAGACCCAACCGATTCGAAAAAGTATTAAGAGATTGCATCGCGGAACTCCGGGGGAACGGATAGAGAGAACGGATGAGAGCGGATAGGAGTCAAGAACGCAAAGACGGTGCAGACTGGGAGGGATGAGAGAGGGTGGAGAGGAAACCTTTGGGGAACTTCCTCCCCACCCGAAACCAGATGTCGCGCTATTTAATTTCCTGCGCTGCAGAGGCTTCGATAGCCTGCATAGCTTCTTCAGGTGTCATGGTACCGGCAAACACGGCCTGAATGCTGTCATTGACCACCGAGCCGACCGCTGGGGGCAAGGCCTGGTCATAATACAGCTGGAAGTATTTGGCTTTCGAAAGAGTTTGCTGTAGAACAATCATCAGCGGGTCAGAAAGGCCTGCCTCACCACCTTTGACAACCGGGATAGCAACGTTGATTTGGGCGAGCTGCACCTGCGATTCTGGGCGCGTGAGGTATTTCAAGAAGTCAATCGCTTCAGGCGAGGCATTCTTTCCCACAGCAAAGCCATTGCCACCGCCAAAGGCATCGTTCGGGTCGCCTGCGCCACCGGGAACGGCCGGGAAGGGGAAGAAGCCAAGCTTATCGCCAATGCCTTGCTTGTTTTCGCTATTGTCCTTTTGAACAGCAGGCGCCCACTGCCCCATCAGTTCCATAGCCGCCTTGCCATTGCCCATCAAGGTCGCCTGGTCACCATAGGTGGCGCCCAAATAACCTTCTTGGAACGGCTCCAGCGCCTTGAGTTCCAGCAACTTATTCGCCGCTTCAACAAAGCACGGGTCGGTAAAAGAACCGGTGCGCGCGGCCGCCTTGCGGAAGCCTTCGGCACCGCAAATGCGGGTGGCGAGGTAACCAAACCAGAAGTGACCGGGCCATTTATCACCTTCGCCCAAGGCAATAGGTGTGATGCCGGCCGCCTTCAGCGCTTTGACAGCTTCGAGCAGTTCGGGCCACGTGGTCGGCGGAGTGGTAATACCAGCCTGCGCGAAGAGTTCCTTGTTGTACCAGAAGCCAACCATGCCCATATCCCACGGCACGCCATAGTTGCGGCCATCCAGGGCATAGACGCCCAACGCACCAGGCGAGAAGGTGTTGCGCCAGGCGCCACCATCGGCATCCAAATCAGCCGTGATGTCTTTCAGCAAGCCAGCGCGGGCATATTCGTTCATCACACCCCCACCCCAACTCTGGAAGATGTCAGGCGGGTTACCAGACTGCATGACGGTTGTTAGCTTGGTCTTGAAGGCTTCGTTTTCCAGCACCGAGATTTCAATCGTAACGTTCGGGTGGGCAGCCATGTACTCATCGGCTAATTTTTGCCAAACCGCTTTGTGGTCTTCTGCGGTGGAAATATGCCACCAAGTAATTGTGACTTTTTTGCCCTCCGCGGGCGCAGCGCCGCCCGAGGCAGGCGCTTCTGTGGCCACCGGCTGATTGCTGGAAGAAGGCGCGGAAGAGGTTGGAGTAGGTGAGCCGCAAGCAGCCAGCGCAAAGGCGGCAATCAAAATGAGGCTCAATAAGGTGGAAATCTTGCGAGACATGTTCTTCTCCTTGTGAAATTCAGGTAAGACGGAAACAAGCAACACGGGAAGGGTTGGGTTTCAGCGTATAATGTAGGGGTATTGGGTCCTCCTTTCGTGGGGATTCCATACAAGCAAAACAGGATTGGCGCGGCTGGACGGGCTAGCCAATCCTGTTTCGATATGGCGCAGTAGATTGACGCACAACCAACTCAGTGGGCAATTCGATACGCGAAGTGCGCTGACCAGGCTCCTGAAGCATATCGAACAACATTTGAGTTGCCACGCGTCCCATTTGCTCCAGCGGTTGCTGCACGGTCGTTAGCGGAGGCAACAACACCGCTGATTGGGGGATATTATCGAAGCCCACAATCGAAATATCATCTGGAATGCGTAAGCCACGATGACGCACAGCATCCATTGCCCCCATCGCCATCACGTCATTCGAGGCAAAAATGGCCGAGGGAGGCTCTGGTAAATCCAGCAGCACATTGGCTCCCTGCACACCAGCGTGTTGGAAAAAGTCACCTTCATAAATTAACTCAGGACAAATAGGGAGATGATGAGCACGCAAAGCAGCCTTGTAACCTTCTAGTCGGTCTTGCGCACAGCCCAAATCCATCGAACCGGTGATAAACCCAATGCGGCGATGACCTAGGTTAATGAGATATTCAGTGGCAACAAACGCGCCCTGCCAGTTGGTTGCGCCAACCGCCGGGCTGCTGGTATCAATGCCCTGATGGTCAATCAGAACGTGGGGGAATTTGCGCGCGCTCAGCACGCCCAAATAATCTGCCGGGTTGCGCGGCAAAACGAGCAACAGACCTTCTGCCACACCCTGCACCAACGAAGCAACATAATTGGCCTCTTTGGCGGCGCGGCGATGCGTGGTAAAGAGCATCAGGTCGTAGCCGGCCTGGTCAAGTTCACCATCAATTCCACGCATAATTTCCCCAATGTAACCGTTGCCCAGCTCAGGAACCAAAACGCCAATGACATGTGTCTGACCACGCGCCAAGCTCTGGGCCTGTCGGTTAATGACGTACCCCAAACGTTGAATCGCATCCATCACTCGCGCGCGAGTAGCAGGGCGCACATGGGGGTCGTTGTTAATCACCCTTGAGACCGTGCCGTAAGAAACCCCCGAAGCCTCAGCGACATCAAAAATGGTGACTTTTCCGCTTGCCTGCACATCCTCGTTAGGCATATCCGCCTCCATTTTCTGTAAGCGATTACAAAAATCAGAAAAAACTCTTTTTGTAAGCGCTTACAAAAGTATAATAGCACCGCTTTGCGCAAAAGTCAAGCACTTTTTGTAAGCGGTCACAAAAAACGTGCCGAAAAAGAGTGCGCCGATGGCCGAGAGGAAACTACCCTATTCCTGCACTGCTCTAAAAAGGAAGATGTGCGCAAAACGCCAGAAGGGCGGGGACTTGAGTTTAGAGTGCAAGGATGAACAAAACCTTTGGGACACAGAAAACACAGGGTACACGGATTTCTCCCCGGGTTTTCTGCTTAAGTGCGCGTTTTCCTGTGCAGATGGTGGTTTTTGAAGCGCGTATCGAGTCAAATTTTATGATTTGCCGGGCTTCTAGGAACGAACTCTAACACCGAGTAAGGACAAAAAGTATTATTAACCCAAGTTGCCACCTGGCAACATTTGCGCGGGTTTTTAACGCAATATCGCAGAGACGCAAAGAAAAAGCGTCGGATTAACAAAGCCCGCCCCGAAGCGATTCAAGCACCATAAGGTGGCGACTTAAGCTATTGATTGAGGTGAGAGATTACGGGAAGTATCGCGCAAGAATATCCGCCGCTTGGCGTCCGTAAGCGCCAGCAGGGTCCAAGCGAGCCACTTGCTGGAACAACTCGCGCGCTTTATAGGATTGCCCGGTTTGGAAATAGAGCAAAGCCAAGTAGAAGTGTGTAGAAGGCCGAAGCGGCTCAAGTCCTATAGCACGTTCGTAAAACACTTGGGCTGTCTCAACCTGACCCGTAAGTGCTAGGGCGCGGCCCAGCAAATCCAACACATCTGGATTTTCTGGCTGCAAGGCATACGCATGCAGGGCTGCCTCCAGGCCAACCTCTTCCAGAAAGGCTTCTTTTTCTACGCAAAAAGCAGCCAAGGCCAACCAACCTTCAACCTGCTCAGGAGCAAGCCGTACGGCCATTTGATATTGCTCGAGCGCTGCAGGCAGGTCGCGATGCGCCAGGATACGCGCCAAAGCCAGCCGCCAAGCCGGGTTTTCCGGCTCAAGTTGAACAGCGCGCCGGTAATGGGCTTCAGCGCGAGGGTAATCGCGCATGCGCTCCTGATACAATCCAACCATCGCCTGAATCCCGGCTGCATTCGGGTTAAGCGCCAGAGCCTGTTGATAAAAGGCTTGCACCTGGGCAGCAGGTTCGCCCAACTGGTAGAGCGCTTCCGCCTGCCAAGCCCAACCTTCAGCATATTGAGGATTTTGCTCCGTAGCCGCACGAAAAGAGCGTAGCGCAAGGCGCCATTCGCCCACACTGGCCAACGCGCGACCGACGAGCAGATGGCGGTAAGCAGAATCATCAAACGTCAGCGCATTCTGCAGGGCGGTTTGCAAATGTTTTGCTTGCGGATGCGCAGATTGCTTTAGATGAAAGATAGCCATCTGCGGGTCTTCCAACGCTAGAAGAAGCGCCAAGCGATAATGCGCAAAGGCATTCGTGCGCTCTAATTCAATTAGGCGCTGGAGAGCAAGAACCTCTAGGGCAGCATCTTCTTTCGTCGCAGCATATTCGGCTAAGCGAGTAAATAACAGCGGAGCGGCAAAGCCGATTTTCCATAAAGGGAGCCAAGCGTGGGTATAAGCAGCATCAAAATTACCTTGACGGTAATACACCTCTCCCAGCACCAGCCTCGCTTGGGGTGTCAGAGATTGACGGGCTTGCGCTTCCAACAAAAGAGAAAGAGCATGTTCCAGTTCGCCGGCATCAAACGCGGTCAAGCCAGCCTGCTCGTACAACCCTTGCTCCCAAAACAAAAGCTGCGCAGCCGTTTGATAATACCGCCAGGCGCGCGCAGGCGCAGTTGCACGCACCAACTCGGCTTCGAATCGGTTAAAATAGCCATAGCCAACCGGCGGGAGGCCAATCAACAGAAGCAAGCTCAGCAAAATAGCGGCATTTCGCTTCACGGTGAATATTATTATACGTGCATCACATAAGTTTCTTCTAAGCCGTGCTATAATCTTAAGAAGCCATGGACCTCATCACTCAACTTATCACCTTTCTTGCCAACCCACCAGGAAATTTCATCTACAACCTTGCTGTTCCGGCAATTTTGGCTGGTGCCTTGCAAGGAGCAATCACGCAGTGGCGTGCAACAGGGTATCCGCAGTCGCAACGCATGGTCGTAGGGTTAGGCCTAGCACTGAGCGGACAAGTGGTATTGCTCGTGCTGGGCATTTTAATGTACCAAAAAATCATTCCCGGACTGTCTATCCTGCCGGTGCTCGATCGGGCGGTCATCTTGCTCAATATGGTCTGGCTGTTGTGGGTGTGGGCCTTTCCAGAACCTTCTCGACCGGCAGATGCAATTGCATCCATCTTAAGCCTGCTCATCTTGGCAGGGCTAGTATTAGGAGGATTAGAACGCCTAACCGCCTCGGCCAGTCTCAATACTTTTAATGCATCCACTCAATCATTGTTGTGGAGCATTGGGGGAGTGGCTATTATGCTGTTGGGCGGGCTAGCGCTGTTATTCCGCAAACCAGAAGGCTGGGGCACCGGCTTAGCAGTTTCCATCTTAGGGCTATTTGGCTTTGTGCTCGATTTATTGCTGACTCCCGCACAGGGTGATTTTTCAGGCATTGTGCGATTTCTGATGCTGGCCAGCTACCCTCTCTTGCTGACCTTGCCAATGCGCTTTCCTATGCCGGTCAATTTTCCGCGCACGCGCACGGTAGCCACCTATCAGGAAAAAGTTGCCGAATCCCGTAAACAGCAGCCCGCCAGCAGTGAACAAGCCAGTCAACCCATTCGAGAACGCCGCCGCTATAGCACCGATCCCAAAACGCTGCAATCCCTGCTCACCTTAGCAGCCGAAACCGACCCGAATCGCATCAATGAATATATTGCACGCTCGGTAGCACAATCCATGCTTTCCGATTTGTGCTTTTTACTGTATGTGGGTGAGGACAAAAATTCGATTTACGTCGCCGCTGGCTACGACCTGATTCGGGAGGAAAACCTAGAAGGCGGGTTGCTTAAAAAAGATGAAGTGCCAATGCTAGCCAACGCCATCTTGCGCGGTCGCGCTCTGCGGTTGCCGGCCAGCACAACTTCATCCGATTTGAAAGGCCTAGGCGATATGCTCGGGCTATCTAACGCGGGCAACTTACTGAATGTACCAATTAGTTCCGAAAAAGGAACTTTAGGCAGCATCTTGTTGCTTTCGCCTTACTCCAACCGCGTCTGGAGTGCCGATGACCAGACCTTCTTAGCCAACATTGCTTCGGCCTTTGTTCCCATCGTAGAACGCGGCAAACGCATTGATGAAATCAAGCTAGAACGAGAACGCGCCCGGCACGCTGCCGAAGAAGCCCAAGCCCAACTGGCACGCCTGCAGGCCGCCAATGCCGACCTAAACAATCAGATTGAGACAATGAAAAGCCAGGTCGAACAAGCCGTGCGTGTGACGATGGAACGAAACGAACTCTCGACCAAACTCGCCGCGCTGGAAGCCAAAAACCAAGAATTAGAAAAACAAATCGCCGCTCTAGCCAGTGGCGCCACGCCGACCACCACGAACGAACACCTAGAAAATGAATTGCGCATGACTCTGCGCGAGATGGCACGCTTGCAAAATGCACTGGCCGAATCCAACATGAAAATCTTGGAGCTGGAAAATCGCCCCGCCACCAGCGCCAGCCTAAGCAGCGACCAAGCCGAAGTGATTGCTTCCATTTCCCAAGAATTGCGCCAACCCATGTCTTCCATCATCGGATATGCCGACCTGTTGCTCGGCGAATCTGTCGGCATCTTGGGCGCCCTGCAACGCAAGTTCATCGAGCGCATACGGGCTTCCACCGAGCGCATCGGCAGTCTGATTGACGACTTGATTCAAATTACCACGCTAGAAACCGGCTTGATGTCGCTCAAACCAGAACCGGTCGATTTGAATCTGATTATTGATAATGCAATGGCCTACACCTCCAGTCAACTGCGAGAAAAGAATATCACGCTACGCATTGACATCCCAGAAAACATGCAGCCAATCCACACCGACCGCGAAGCGCTACAGCAAATTCTGATTCACTTGCTCCAAAATGCCGGGGCTGCCTCTTCGATCGAGGGTACGGTGACGCTGCGTGTGCGCACTCAAAAAGAAAACGGCACCGACTACGCCCTAATCCAAGTGACGGATACCGGCGGCGGAATCCCCTCTGAAGACTTGCCACGCGTCTTCTCACGACTGTATCGCGCCGATAATGTCCTCATCCAAGGGGTAGGAGATACAGGCGTCGGGCTATCCATTGCCAAAGCGCTCACCGAAGCGCAAGGGGGACGGATTTGGGTAGATACCGAAATGGGTACTGGTTCTACCTTCAGCGTGCTGCTCCCGTTTAAGCAGTCTGCTAATCACAAGGCAGGTTAAGATGGAATCGCTGCGGCAGGCAAGCTCGGGATTGCTATTCGGGCTGGTGTGTCTTGCAATTGTCATCGGCGGCTTTGCACTTTCGATGGCCGAAGGCGGGATGGGAGTTAGCATACCCTCAGCAACGTTTTTGCCATCACCCCTTACCACTCAAGTTGCAGCCATTTCTCCCACCTTGCTGCCCCAAACTTCAACACTAAGCAGCACACCCATTGCGACGGTGACTTTGACGTTTACACCGCCACCGCCTCCCACCAATTGCCCACCCCCCGCTGGCTGGATTGCGGTTGTCGTGCAGATAAATGATACCCTGCCCGACTTAGCCCGCGCTTATCGCACCTCTTCTGAAGCCATTCGTCAGGCAAACTGCCTGGTGAGCGACCAATTGGTGCCAGGTTCGTTTCTATACCTGCCGCCCTTACCAACCATCACGCCGATTCCTTGTGGCGCGCCGCCAGGCTGGATCAATTACCTGGTTCAGCCCGGAGATACGCTTTTTTCCATCAGCCAAAAATTCCGTGTCAGTGTGACCGAATTGCAACGTGCCAATTGTTTAGGCAGTTCCACCTTTATCCAGGCCGGAAAAGTATTGAAAGTACCCAACGTTCCCACCAGCACACCCTCTCACTCGCCCACGCCATCGGCCACTTTTATCGTTATTCGCGAAGAAACGTCAACTCCCACAGAAACCGTCACTTCTCCGCCGAGCGAGACACCCTCCGAAACACCAGGGGTACCCTCTAACACACCACCCCCTACGGCAACGCTTACGCCAACCGCAACACCTTAAGCATTGATGCGACTGTTGCGAGTACTTGCTGGTCGCATGAAACGACCACATGTTTCCCTTTTGATTGCCATTTTTTTACTTGTGGCTTGCACAGAAGGACAAACTGTGCCAGCAGCGCCGTTGCCTTACTATTTTGTGACTGCTGCGCCCAATGCCACCTTCACCCCCACCCCGTTTCAACCGCTCGCTCCCAGCGCCTCCCAACCGCTAGCAGCCTTGCCGCTTCAGCTGCCAATGGCGGTTTCCCCCACCCTACCACCCAAACTCGTAACAGCCACACCTTTACCCACGGCGACACTCCTATCAACCGTGCCAGAGCTGGGAACCTCACCGCCCCCTCTGCTCGATTCGCCTGATATTATCACCTTCCTACTTCTCGGTTCTGACCTGCGCCCTGGTTCATCCTACCGCACTGACACACTGGTCATTGCAATGGTCCGTCCGCATGAGGGACAGGTCGCACTGGTTTCAATTCCACGCGATTTATGGGTGAACATTCCCACCATTGGAATGAACCGCATCAACACTGCCTACCAAAGCGGGGAAATATCCGGTTATCCGGGGGGTGGGCCTGGCTTGCTCAAAGATACAATTCGCGAAAACCTCGGCTTGCAAATTGACCACACTGCCATGGTAGATTTTGACGGCTTCCGCCGCATTGTGGATACCCTCGGAGGTATTGATGTGCCGGTCGCTTGTTCCTATACCGATTGGCGCCTGTTGGACCCCGCGCTCGACCCTTACGATGAAAACAACTGGACGCTTTTTACCACCGGGCAAGGATTAATCCACATGGACGGCGATTACGCCCTATGGTATGCCCGCTCCCGTTCCAAATCGAACGACTTCGACCGGGGCCGCCGCCAACAAGAAGTATTACGCGCCCTTTACAGCCAAGCCTTACGCACCGAGATCATATCTCGCATTCCTGAACTATACACGGACTTCAGAGCTACAATCAAGACCGATCTAAGCCTAAACGACATTTTGCAACTCTCCCCACTTGCACTCAGCCTAACCAATGCGGATATTCGCAGCTACTACATCGCCGGAGACTTGGTCACGCCCTGGACTACGCCGGGCGGAGCGTATGTATTACTCCCCAACACCCCCCTCATCCAAGCCATGCTGCGACAGGCCATGTCTCCATCCGAGCGCCAAAAAGAACGCCAAACCTGGCGAGTAGAAATTCGCAATGGCAGCTTGTTCGATGACTGGGATGCATTGGCTGCCGCGCGCCTAAACTACGCAGGCTACGAAACCACTTTTCAGAATTCTGACCATCGCGCCTACGCTCAAAGCTTGCTGTATGACCTGACGGTTGACCAAGACCGCGCGCGTTCAGAGAGTCTATTGGCCGTTCTTGGGTTACCCCAATCAGCCTTGGTTGCCATACCTTCCCCCGGCGCACACGCTTCGTATGTCCTCATCATTGGGAATGACTACAATCCCTGTTTCCAGCCCCAGGAACTGACTCCTTAACGCATCGCAATTCTAAGCACGTCATCACCTAACCACACAAAGTTTCCATCGCTGTGTTGCGCTAGGGGCGGTCCATGCTATCTCATACTTCGCTGCTTTGCTCTGCGGGGAAAAACAAAAGGAGACAAGCACCCCACAGAATACCTGTCTCCTTGAAAATTACATCTGTTCCAGCATCACAATTGCATTCTGCAGCCGCTGCAAAATGGTGTGGCGCGGAAGCAATTCCATGCTCTCAAACAGTGGCGGGCTAACCGTTTGGCCGGTGACCGCTACCCGTAATATGCCGAAGACCTGGCTAGGGCTTAAGCCAAGTTGTTCAACCAAAGCACGCAAGGGCGGCTCCGCGGCAGCATGTGTAATTTCGGGCAAGGCACTGAGGATGTTATACATCTTGCGCGCCACCGCAGCCGATTCGGCAGGCGTTAGGCCTTTGGCCACCAGCGCTTCTGGCGCCGGACTTACGTTTTCCTTGAAGAACCACTCGGCAAATGGCAAACAGTCATCCAAGGTCACCAAGCGTTCTCGAATCAGCGGCACAATCCGCAGGAGTTTCGCCTCATCCACCCGATAGCCGGCGCGCTCAAAATATGGCTTAATCCTACCGGCCAAGTCTTCAACCGCCAAGCGACGGATGTGTGTACCGTTAAAATGGTCGAGTTTGCTAAAGTTGATGGCTGCTGGTGCCGGGTTGAGATTCTTAATGTCAAAGCGCTGAATCATCTCATCCAGCGTCATCACGTCATCTTCAGCCACCCCCCAACCCATCAGAACAATCCAATTCAACACACCTTCCGGGATATAACCCAGGTCTCTCAGGTCTTTGATGAAGATAGAATAGCCATCATTGAGCGCCGCAGCCGCTTCACGCTTCGACATTTTGCCCTTGCCACTCGGCTTGAGAAAGACTGAAAGGTGCATCCAAACCGGTTCAGGCCAACCCAAGGCGCGAATTAAATTAACGTGCAAAGGGAAGGTCGAAAGCCATTCGGAACCACGAATGACGTGTGTAATGCGCATTTCATAGTCATCCGCCATAGCGGCTAGGTGATAGGTGGGCAAACCGTCCGATTTGAGCAGAATCGCATCATCTAAATCACGGTTTTGCCAAATGATTTCACCACGCATGACATCATAAGCACGCGTCTCACCCTCGTAGGGCATCTTAAAGCGAATCACGTGCTTTTCACCGGCACGCACACGGCGGCGGGCTTCCTCTGGCTCTAAGGCACGGCAAGTGCCATCATAACGCACAGGCTGCTTGTTTTTGAGTTGCTCCTGACGGACACGTTCCAACCGGTCGGGGGAACAAAAACAGTAAAACGCATGGCCGCGCTCAATTAATTCATCGGCCCATTTTCGGTAAATCTCTTGTCGCTCGGTTTGCCGATAGGGGCCGTAAGGGCCGCCAATGTCGGGGCCTTCATCGTATTCCAGGCCCAACCAACGTAGTCCGTCAATCAATTCTTGTTCCGCACCTTCGACAAAACGCTTGCGGTCAGTATCTTCAATGCGCAGAATAAACTTTCCGCCCGTGCGGCGAGCTAGCAAATAGTCATAGAGCGCCGTGCGGGCGCTGCCGAGGTGCATTCGCCCGGTCGGGGAGGGCGCGAAACGCACCCGTACAGGGATAGATGAATCCAAACCAACCTCCATGCGCGGAATGGATTGCCGCGCTTCTAAGTTAGATTTCAAGCGCCTTATGGCGCATCATTACACTTTGCACCAGGCCAATAGCAATCATATTCGCCAACAAAGAGCTACCGCCATAACTCACAAAAGGCAGAGTCAGGCCGGTGGCCGGCATAACATTGAGATTGACGCCAATGTTAACCAAAGCCTGAAAAGCAATCAGAGTAGCCACACCGTAAGAAATCAGCGCTCCGTAAGGGTCACGTGCTATCCGCGCCACGTATAAACAGCGCCAGACGACAAACACAACCAAGGCAATGACCAGCAGTGCACCAACAAATCCCAGTTCATGGGCAATGGTAGAGAAAATAAAATCAGACCAGCGAACTTTCAAGAAACGCAATTGTACTTGTGTTCCATGCCCGTAACCCTGCCCAAACAACCCACCAGAGCCAATGGAAATCAGGGCTTGTTGAATATTATACAGGTCACCATAAGTGGCATTTGGGTCAGGCGCAATGAAGTTGATAATGCGCCTTAGCTGATATTCTTGAATGACACCGACTTCAACCAACACCGGAAAAGAAATAATCAGTGCCAATAACCCTGCCGAGCCATAACCGAACACCATCTTGAGTGGCAAGCCGGCAATCCAGAGCAAAACACCCCATAAGACAAACAGCACAATGGAAGTGCTCAAGTTGGGTTGTGCCAACACCCATCCGGTAATGCCCATCATGAGAAAAAAGCTGCGAAAGGTCCAACGGGGTTCATTCATCTGGTGCAAATGAACGGCAAAGTAATTGGACATGACCAGAATCATCACGATTTTGGCGATTTCTGAAGGTTGGATGAGAATGACACCGGTATCGAACCAACGCGCCGAGCCGTAAAGCGCTTGCCCGGCGATGTTAAGTGCACCCAAAACAATCACCGTTCCGATGTACAGCGTCTGGCTAATGGAAGACCACATGCGGTAGTCAATGGAGGCAGTGATTAACATCACCACAAACCCGGCCAGCGCAAAAATCATCTGCCGGTTGACCAGGTTCGTGGTAGTGGTCAACTCAATATTGCCGGCTACTGCCGAGCGAATCATCGTAACGCCAATGATGACCAAAATGGTCACCGCCCCCAAAAGCCAAAAGTCGAAATGTCGCCAGAAACCTCCACGCATAAGGATTGTAGGATTATCGGATTGAGGATTATCGGATTGAGGATTATCGGATTGAGGATTGTAAGGGTGAGGTGCTTAATTCGCACGGCGGCGGGTGGTGGGGCGCAGGGGAATATCAGCCACCAAACGCTGTTCCCGGCCCTCGCGCGTTAAGTCTATGCGTACATTGGCAGGGTCAATTTCAACATGCCGCGAGATGACGGCAATCAAGTCATCCTTGAGCGTATCTAATGCAGTCGGAGTCAGGTCGGTACGGTCATGAATTAAGACCAGCTGCAAGCGCTCTTTGGCACTGCGCGCACTCTTTTTGCCGGTTAATCGCTCAAAGAAGCCCATACTCACTTCCTTCCCGCCAGTCTGGCCAGTCGGTCCCACAGGCTCTGAGATTCGAGGTCAATGAAGGGCACTTGCTCGCCATTCAAGCGGCGGGCAATGTTGCGAAAGGCTTGTCCAGCCTTCGATTTTCCATCCAGGGCTAGCGGTGTGCCACGATTGGAGGCCACAATCACATTTTCATCTTCTGGCACGATGCCAATCACATCAATGCGCAACAGGTCATAGACATCGTCCACCGAGAGCATATCACCACGCCGCACCATGCTGGGATTCAGGCGATTGATGATGAGCGAGGGTGCCGGTTTCTCCTCGGCTTCGAGCAGGCCAATGACCCGGTCAGCATCGCGCACAGCAGACATTTCAGGGTTCGTGACAATCAACACACGGTCTGCAGGAGCAACGGCATTGCGAAATCCTCGCTCGATACCCGCCGGCGAATCGATTAAAATCCAGTCCACCTCGCCACGCAGCTCATCGCACAGGCGCACCATGTCACTCGGCGAGACGGCATTTTTATCGCGGGTTTGTGCGGCTGGGATAAGAAAGAGTTCTGGCAAGCGTTTATCGCGGATCATCGCTTGGCGGGTCCGGCAACGCCCTTCGACCACATCCACAATATCATAGACAATCCGGTTTTCCAGTCCCATAATCACATCCAAGTTACGCAAGCCAATATCACCATCAATACAAACGACCTTCTGTCCTTCCGAAGCCAGCGCAACGGCGATATTGGCTACGGCGGTGGTCTTCCCAACCCCGCCTTTGCCGGAGGTAATGGTGACAACAGTTCCGGTCATGCGTTACTCCTCATGGGTTTCACATTCATCATCCTTATCTGCATTCTCAGATTAAGAAGGTTGCCAAGGCTCAGCCTGCAACAAGCCATCTTTCAGGCGCACCACTTCAGGTTGCGGTTTGCCACTGCGCCGGGGAGGGATGGCAATTTCATCGGCCACACGCAATTGCGTCGGAGAAAGGTCGAGAGCACACACGACCGCTTGACGGTTGCCACGCGCCCCGGCATGAACAAACCCGCGCAAGCGTCCCCACACAATCACACTACCGCCGGCGATGATTTCGGCGCCAGGATTGACATCACCGAACACCACTACATGGCCATCGTACTCGATGCGCGTACCAGAGCGCAGGGTTTTGCTCACCCAAAGCGCTGTTTCATCGTCAAGGCCTTTGGCCGGCGATACATTTCTATCGGAGGCGCGCGAGAGCGACTGGCGCTGGGGAGATGGCTTAAACAAACGGGTTGCCAGCCCCAAAAGCTGGGCTGTGTTTTCCGTCACTGGTGATGTGCTGACCACGGCCCATAACGTAATGCCGCGCTCCGAAAGTTCATCACGCAAAGCAGTCAGGTCGGCTGCTCGGAGCGCCTGCGCACCGACATCAAGCGAAAGCCGTGCACCCTTAAAAAATTCCGGCTGCGATTCAATGCGCTCGAGCAACGCACGTTGCGCTACCGGCCAAGCTGCTTCGCCCAGCGAAACAAGCAACCCATCGCGAATGCCTTTGATTTGAACGAGAGATGATTCGGCCATGTCATCGGTTGTATCATAAAGGACATGTTAACGCCATAATGGATTGATTATAGCACGGCACGTTCAGGCACGTTGAATCAGTCCCAGCATCGCCACAGGGCCATAACACCCCGGTTAGACGGTTGCAGGGCTTCTGCCAAGCCCAAGCGCAAACGCACGACACGTACTGCTGTGAGACTCTCTTAAGAAGCCGTCACCACCGGACATTGAAGATTAATTGCGCTGTTTGTAGTGAACATTCGACAGACTGCGCAAACGCTCAACGGCAATTTCCGGGGTAATATCACGTTGCGGCATAGCCAGCATTTCGAACCCAACCATGAACTTGCGCACCGTAGCCGAACGCAAGAGCGGCGGATAAAAATGCGCGTGTAAAACCCATTCTGGATGCGGTTGGCCATCGGCCGGCGCCTGATGAAAACCCATCGAATATGGAAAAGAAATCTCGAACAGATTATCGTAACGCGTCGTCACTTCTTTGAAGACCTCGGCAAGCGCGGTCACTTCTGCCGGCGTCAAATCCGCCAGACGCGCAACCGGCCGATGTGCGCTAATCATGACCTCGAACGGCCATATAGCCCAAAATGGCATCAACGCCGTAAAGTGCTCATTGGCAACCAAAATGCGCTCTTTGCGCCGATGTTCCTCCTGCACGTAATCCACCAACAAAGGACGACCGTGTTCAGCAAAATAGGCCGTTTGTCGCTCTAATTCTTTGGCAATTTCATTTGGCAGGTTCGACTGCGCCCAGATTTGACTGTGCGGATGCGGGTTGGAACAACCCATCACAGCGCCTTTGTTTTCAAAAACCTGCACGTAACGAATAAAATCACGCGCAGCCAAATCCACCGATTCGCGCGTCCAAGTTTCTAACACGGCCTCAATGGCGGGGATGTCAAGCTCGGGCAACGTCAGGTCATGACGGGGCGAGAAACACACGACCCGGCAAATGCCTTGCTCTGGCAACGAAACCAACAAGGGATGACCGCTTTCATGTTGATCCTGCGATTCTTCCGGCAGCAACGCCGAAAAATCATTATCAAAGACGAACGTGCTAGTGTAATCAGGGTTCTGTACACCACCAGCACGCAGATTGCGCGGACATAGGTAACAAGTAGGGTCATATTGCGGCAAGTATTCAGGGGGCGTCTTTTCAATTTGTCCTTGCCAGGGACGTTTGGCGCGGTGCGGAGAAACCAGCACCCATTCACCAGTCAGAGGATTGAAACGGCGATGAGGAGAATTAAACATGAAAAACCTCGTGTACAAATGTTTGTTTTACGCGCTATGGCGCAATTGTACGCCAAACTGCCCCAAACCCCAACAACAGCTTACCAGGCATAGGCTTCAGGCGCTTCACCGCCAGGCCCTGGCCAAATTTCATCCAGTTTTTTCAGAGCAGATTCATCCAACTTAAGGCTGAGTGCGCGCAGAGAACCGGTCAATTGCTCTAGCGTGCGCGGACCGATAATTGGAGCCGTCACCGTCGGATTGGCCAACAGCCAAGCCAAGGCGACATCTGCCGGGCGCTCGCCCAGTTCACGGCAAAAGGCTTCCCATCGTTCTAGTTGAGGGCGCAACTGGTTGATTTGCTTTTGTTTATCGTCAGAAGCGCGGCGGCCCTGCTCCAGTTTTTCCAACGCGCCGCCCAATAAGCCACCCGCTAGCGGCGACCAGGGAATCAATCCCAAACCATAATCCCGACAGGCTGGGATGACTTCTAACTCAATCATGCGATCTTTCAGATTATACAAACTCTGTTCACTCACCAGGCCCATAAAATGCCGTGCTTTCGCAGTCTCGTTGGCTTTGGCAATGTGCCAACCCGCAAAATTCGACGAACCAATGTACAGCACCTTGCCCTGTGCAACCAGAGTTTCGCACGCCTGCCAAATTTCCTCCCACGGCGTCAGGCGGTCAATGTGGTGGAACTGGTACAAATCAATATATTCAGTTCGCATTCGCTTCAGCGAACCTTCCAGGGCCTCACGAATATGGCGCGCCGAAAGGCGACTCTGGTTGGGCCAATCTCCCATGCGACCATAGACTTTGGTCGCAATGACCGTTTTTTCGCGTCTTCCACCCCCTTGAGCAAACCAGCGCCCGATAATTTGTTCTGTCACACCCTCGCCAAGCTTCCAGCCATACACATTGGCCGTATCAAAAAAATTGATGCCCAACTCCAGGGCATGATCCATCATCCGAAACGATTCGGCCTCCGTGGCATACGGACCGAAATTCATCGTCCCCAAACACAAGCGCGAAACTTTGAGACCGGTGCGTCCTAGTTGAGTGTATTCCATAATTTGCTCCTTTCCAGAAAAACCACCCGATACTTTGTTTTTTGGACACGGATTCGCACAGAAAACGCGCTTTTGTCCACGTTCCTGTGTGTCTGTCTACGCCTAATTTAAGATTCTACAATGGCTAGAAGAAAAAAAGACCCCAAAGGCAAACGCCTTCAGGGCCTAATTGTAATCAGGAACTACTCTTCGTCTTCTTCCTTCTTGCGCTTGGCTAGTCGGTGATCGAGCATCAGGATGGCGCTCTCATGGGCTTCAACCCGTTCAAGGTTAGCCACAATCTCAGAAGCGTTCTTTTCTTCTTCTACTTGTTCCTCAATAAACCACTGCAGCATCACCTGCGCCGGATAGTCTTTTTCGGCCACAGCCACTTCGTACAAATCGTGAATGGACTTGGTCACCTTCTGTTCATGTTCATAAGCAGCCTTAAAAGCAGCCAACGGGCTAGCCCATTCCGTTTCGGGCGCAGCAATGGCCTTCAAATGCACCCGTCCACCGCGGTCTACCAAGTGTTGAAAAAGCTTCATGGCATGTTCGCGCTCTTCCTCCGCTTGAATATACATCCAGTTGGCAGCGCCGGGCAGGTTAATCTCCTCAAAGTACGCAGCCATCGAAAGATAAACATACGAGGAGTACAACTCTTTGTTGATTTGCTCGTTAATTGCGTTTTGCACGGTTTGACTAATCATGCGTGTCTCCTTTCTGATTGGGTATGAACATTATAGCCTATACTTTTGGTCACATACCCACCCTTTATCAATTCTTAATTTTGACATACTGAGCACGAAAGCAAAACGTACTGCTGCCTTTTGCGCGTTAAAAACGCAACACAACAGTACGTTTTGTAAAAATCGGTCTGTCTTTCGGTTGAGTGACCGCGTCACCAAGCTGAGTGATGCTTACTTGCGGCTGCTACGAGTAGTAACGTCAAAGATAACGGCTGCCACAAGCACCGCACCGCGCACAATATATTGCAGGGAAATATCAATGCTCATCAGGTTCATACCGCTGGTCAGCGAAGTCATCACCAGCGCACCGATGATAGAGCCGGTCACCTTGCCTACGCCGCCTGCCGCCGAAACACCACCCACATACGCTGCCGCAATCGCATCTAACTCAAACAGCGTCCCGGCTGTGGTGGTGGCAGATTGCAAGCGCGAAGTGAAGAGAATGCCCGAAAGCGCTGAGAGCAATCCCATCGAACCAAAAACAACGTAGGTAATGTTCTTAACGTTGATGCCGCTCAATTCAGCTGCTTCGGGGTTACCACCCACCGCGTAAATATGCCGCCCTAGCACCGTCTGCGTGGTGACGAAATGATAGATAGCAACCACAATCAGCATGATGACCACAGTCCATGACAAGCCATTGTAGCCAGCCAACACCCACGTAATTCCACCCACCAAGACGGAAAGAAACATCAGCTTTAGGATGAAAATATCCAACGGCAAAACTTCAAAGTTATATTCCTGCTTTTTACGGCGATTGCGAATTTCGCTAAAGATAAACAGGATGATGGCTAGCAGCCCAAGCAGCAAAGTCAACTTATGCACTTTAGGCAAGAAGAAATCCAAACCAGGAATATCAGGAATGAAGCCATTTCCAATCGCGTTGAAGGCTTCGTCAGGAATGATAATAGTACCGGTGCCCATCGTGCTGAGCAAAAGCGCCCCACGATAGACAAGCCAACCCGCCAGCGAAGCCACAAACGAGGGAATTTTCAACTGCGCAACTGGAAAAGCAGTAATCAACCCCGCTAAAACACCCATCACCAACACCATCGGAATCACTACCCAAACCGGCAGTTTCCAAAACACAAGCGCAATGGCTGCTACAGCGCCTAGAAAACCCGCCAAAAAACCAACCGACAAGTCAATGTGGCGGATGACAATTACCAGGGTCATGCCCACTGCCAAAACCGCGATGTAACCGGTCTGGTTGAGCAAGTTGCTGATATTACGAGACGAGATAAAAATCCCCTCGGTGCTATAGGTAAAAATCGCCATAATGACGAATAGGGCGATGAACATGCCATATTCGCGGATGTTCTGGCGCAAAACTTTTTGCAAATTTTGGAAAAATTCCATGCCAGGCCTCCTCAGTTCGTTGCCAGGTGCATAATTTTTTCTTGCGTTGCTTCTTCAATCGGCAATTCGCCGCTAATTCGTCCAGAGGAAACGATGTATACCCGATCGCTCATCCCAAGTACTTCAGGCAGTTCCGAAGAAATCATAATGATGCTCATTCCTTGTTGAACCAAGCGGTTCATAATGGTGTAGATTTCATATTTTGCACCGACATCAATACCGCGCGTTGGCTCATCCAAGATGAGAATATTGGGCCGAACGAACAACCACTTGGCAACCGAAACCTTCTGCTGATTGCCACCGCTCAAGTTTCCAACAACTTGCGCTACAGTCGGAGTTTTGATGTTAATGGATTCACGATACTCGTTGGCGACTTTCACTTCCGCATTGCCATCAATTACACCGTGGCTGGCAATTTCACGCAAATTCGCCAAGGTGATATTTTGCTTGACATCCTGTATCAGAATCAGCCCTTTGGCTTTGCGATCTTCGGTCACATAGGCCACACCGGCTTGAATGGCATCCTTAGGGTGATTGAAACGTTGCTTCTTGCCGCGAACATACATCTCCCCCATAATTTCATAGCCATCCGGGTTGCCAAAAATGCTCCGCGCGAGTTCGGTGCGACCAGACCCCATCAGCCCAGCAAAACCGACAATTTCGCCTTTCTTAAGATTAAAAGCGACATCCTTGAGGACCATGCGCCCCAGTTTGGGGTCATAGGCGCTCCAGTTTTTTACTTCCAACACCACTTCATCGGTGCAACTCCGCTCACGAGGTGGATACACATTATTAATTTCACGCCCCACCATGTGCTTAATCAGAACCTGTTCCGAAACTTCGCCTTTTTTAGCATCCAGCGTGCAGATGGTCTTGCCATCACGCAACACTGTGACGGTATCAGCAATCGAAATGACTTCTTTGAGTTTATGAGAAATCAAAATACAGGTCACACCGTGTTGCTTCAGGTCACGCAGCAAGTCAAGCAAATTAGCACTATCATCTTCATTGAGAGCGGCAGTCGGTTCATCCAAAATGAGTAACTTAACATCGCGGCTCAGGGCTTTGGCAATTTCCACCAACTGTTGCTTGCCAACGCCCAAATCGCGCACCTTTGTCTCGGGGTTAACGTCCAGACGCACTTTCGCAAGCATTTGGGAGGCGCGGCGGATAGTTTCATTCCAATCCACCGTCCAACCCTTACAAATCTCGTTACCAAGAAAGATATTCTCATAAACGCTCATTTCAGGAACGAGCGCCAATTCTTGATAGATAATTCCAATTCCAGCACGTTCGCTATCACGTATGCCAGAAAATTTTTGAACCTGACCATTAAACAAAATCTCGCCGCTATACGAGCCATACGGATAAACCCCGCTTAAGACCTTCATGAGCGTGGATTTTCCCGCGCCGTTTTCGCCAACGAGACAATGAATTTCCCCTTCAGCCACCCTAAAACTCACATCGCTCAGGGCCTTCACGCCAGGAAACTCTTTGGTGATGTTTTTCATCTCCAGAATGGGAGGTTTCATAGCCGCTCCGGGTTCGATATGTTCAATGGGTGCATCACGCCGCATTCCAGTAAAAAGGGTTTAGCAGACGCCAAAACCACTTGAGCCACTACTCTATTATCCCGACGTAACACACCTACGCTTTTTAGATTTATTATACAGGAATAGTGATGGGTTACCCCATCACTATTCCTTTGCATATCAGAACGACTGTTTATGGCAGGCCGGTGAAATCACTGGCAGGCCAGTAACCCGAGTCGATAATAGCGGCCTTGACGTTGTCCTTATCCACCGCAATCACAGCCGAGGGTTTGGCAGGCACGTCAATCTTGCCGTTGTTATAGGTCGTGGTCTGCGGCGGGGTCTTGCCCTCCAAGAAGGCAATCGCCGCGCTAATCGCATCCGCAACCAACGTGCGCACATCCTTCAACACCGTCATG
>QEXW01000027.1 GCA_003130845.1 Anaerolineae bacterium | reverse complement strand
TAGATGTGGCGCGTGCCTTCCTGGAAGCGTACTACGAACAAGCCGAGCAAGTCATCCATCCACCCCGGCTGTTAACAGGGGATGACTTAATTAACGAACTCAAAATGAAACCCGGCCCGGATGTGGGCAAGTTACTCGAAGCCATTCGCGAGACGCAAGCCGCTGGGCAAATTACTTCCCGCCAAGAAGCCCTGGCGTTTGCGCGTGGCTGGCTGATGAAAGGACGTGAGCCATGAGCGTTTCTCTTTCGTATCATCGCATTGGTCAGGGCGCACCGTTGGTCTTGCTACATGGATTTCCGCTCGACGGTGCTTTTTGGAATCCCATTTTGCCCTATTTGCGTGAGCATTTTGATTGCATTGTGCCGGATTTGCGTGGTTTTGGCGCCTCACCCCTAACGGAACCAGGTTATACCCTGGAGGAGATGGCTGCTGACCTAAGCGCACTTCTGGTTGAATTGGACATTTCTGCTGCTTTTTTGGCTGGCCATTCGATGGGTGGTTATATTGCTCTGGCGTTTGCGCGCTGTTTCAATGACCAACTGTTGGGGTTGGCTTTGCTTGGCACCCAAGCCGCCCCTGATGCGCCGGAGCGTCGTCAACTGCGCTATGAAACGATTGAGCAAGTGCGGCGTGATGGCATCGCTCCTGTGCTGGGGATGGCGGAAAAACTGACGTTTGACTTGCGTCATACTCCGAGCTTGCGCCAAATTATTCAGCGTCAACACCCGGTTGGGGTGATGGGTGCGTTACAAGCCATGGCCGAACGGCCTGACGCTTTGCCTGGGCTTGCTACACTCACCGTTCCGGTCGTTATCGTTCATGGTTTGCAAGATGGCCTTGTCCCGGTGGAGCGTGCTCGGCAAATGCACGCTGTTTTGCCCCAAGCCTATTTGCTTGAGCTGCCCGGTGTAGGACATTCTCCGCCTTACGAAGCGCCAGAACAGACTGCACAGGCTGTAATCCGCTTGGTGAAGGACGGCTGATTACGAGAGGAGGTCTCATGACAGAGCGGCGCGTCGAATCGCGCAAAAAACTCATGGCGTTTACTACGGTTCGTGACAAGAGTCAGGGAGCATTATTGGGTTACCTAGGCAATCTGACCTTTCACGGTTTGTTGGTGATTGGCGAGAAACCATTGGATGTGAATGCGCGCTATACCTTGCAACTCGATTTTCCCGATGCGTTGCCCGATGCTCATACGCGTCAGATGATTATCGAGGCCCGGGTTGCGCGCTGTATTCCAGACCCTGAAAACCCACGCGAATATAATATCGGCTTTGAATTTCTGCATGTTACTCAAGCCCAGACCAATCTGATTCAATCTCTGTTAGAACGCTATCATTTTCGCTATCAGGATTGAAATCGGTTGTAACTCAGGTGGGACTTGATAATCTGTGGCATAATCGCGCCGAGATTTATGTTTCTGGAGCAGTCATGATTCTAGGCTTGGATGGGTTGCGCGCGATTGCCTTTTTGCTGGTGTTTGCCTGCCATACCGACTATCTTCTGGTGGGTTGGACAGGCGTTTTGTTGTTTTTTGTGCTGTCTGGCTTTCTCATTACGGGTATTCTCAATTCAATGAAAACCCGTCTGCGCGGCAAAGAGTTTTTCATCAAGTTTTATGGCCGCCGCTTTTTGCGCATTTTTCCCCTCTATTATTTTTATTTGCTGCTCATGTTGGGGGTGGCTGCCATCTTATTGGGGGTGGGATACCGGATGAACTACATGCACGAGTTTTACCGTCAGGTTCCCTACGCATTTGCGTATGTGTACAATTTTTTCTATGCCAGTTCTACTTTTACGCAACACAAATTTCTCGACCACTTTTGGTCTCTTTCGGTGGAAGAGCAATTTTATGTCTTCTGGCCACTGCTTATTTTTTTGACCCCCGACCGCTGGCAAAAGCGTTTGTTTTTGGCGATTATTTTGCTTGCGCCGGCGTTTCGCTTGGCAACAGTTTATTTTTTGCGCTCTGGCATGTTTCCATTTTTCACCAGTGATATTCCACTAGGCCTTTACCCTTTGCCCTGGACGCACATGGATGCCTTTGCAATGGGAGCGTATATTTCTCGCTATGAGCTGCCTCGGCCAAAATTGCAATTTGTTCTGCTGCTCCTGCTTGTTCCTACGGCGGGGTTTGTCAGCCAGTATGTTTCTTCTGGCACCTTAACGCCCTCTGGCACGCTGATGGACCTGACCTCGTTGGGCTACACCTTTCCGATTGCGAATGCGTTTAAGCACATTTGGGGATATTCGCTGTTCAACTACCTGTTCGCTGTTTTGATTTACGGTGTTGCCCGTCAGGGATGGTTTATCCGCTGGTTAGAGTGGAAACCGTTGGCCTATTTGGGCAAAATCTCGTATGGAATGTATGTGTTTCATTTCAGCATGACGTGGTTTGCAGCACGTATTCGTGATGTTGTTCCCATGTCTGAAGACTTGGCAAAACCGCTCACTGCGTTAATCGCTTTTCTTGCTACGCTTTTGTTGGCCTCGTTGACGTATCGCTTGCTAGAGTCTCCTTTGTTGAACTTAAAAGATAGGTGGTTTGCAACGTATTCAGCGGTCAACACAACCGTGACTTCCCGGTCACCTGGTTCGGCGCAAGCCTAATTGCTCGCGGCTCAGCGCCATACAAATTCCAGAATACCTTGTTGTGGAAGGGTGACCGTTCGGCTTGGGGGTTCGACGGTGCCGCTATAGCCTGGTTTGTAGGTGCTGCAGTTAGCATCGGCCCATACATTGGCTTTGCAGGACACCGCCGTTTGGGTTACTGTCCAAGTGCCACTTGTGCCGGGGGGCAAAAAGGCAAAGAATTCACCTGCCGCATCCGAAACTGCGGTTGTGCTATTGCCGGTCCCGTCCGATTTGATTTCAAAGCCAATTCCTTGGATGGGTGACCCTAAGACATCAAAGACCCGCCCTCGCAGGACAACCAAGCCTTCCGGTTCAATGACCGGAATGGCTTGTAAATCTACGTTGGAAGTTAGCAATTCGGCAAAGACCCAGCCCTGTGCCCCCTCTGTGGTGATGACTCGTATCCATTCGCCGCCCGGCGCTTTGCCTTGAACTGTCAACAGGGCGTCTTTATCGAGCAAGCGCAGTGCATCGAACAGAAACCCTGGGCCGAGCCGCAATTTCAATCCATCTACGGCAGGGTTGACCTGAAAACTGACAAAAGGCGTTGGCGTTCCTGCTGGGGTGGGACTTGGTATGAGGGTTGGAGGCAAAACCGGCGCCGTGCTTATCTCGGCAGCGCCTGGCGTGATGGTGGGAAGCGGCGCAGAAGCAGGTTTAGAACAGCCTATCAACCCGCTGACCAAAATTATCAAGAATACGATACCTCGCGTGCGCATCTAATCACATCCTTTCTAGTACAAAGTATTATATCTCGGCGGTGGGTGAACTTTAAGAAGCGATGTGCATTTTGCTGTGCCGCAGGGTATAATCCATTTGTCTGACAACTTTCTCCACCCTTAAGGAGTTTTTATGACCACGATTGACCTGACAATTTATCCCGACCGCCGGCAACGTGCCATTCAGCGCGCTCGCGAGCGTAATATTATTATTCCAACCTATGCTCAAATGAAAGACCCCTCCAAAATTCCGGCGAAAATCAAAGAAGAATTGACGAGCATTGGTCTGTGGGATATTCATCCTCGCAATTTGTTCCGCATTACTTGGCATAACGAACCCAAAGTGCATGGTGGCGGCTTTGGCGCTGTCAATTATTTGGAATTGCCGGCGAGCCTAACGGGTGTACCGGCGCGCATTATCGCCTTGGTTGGTAAATGGTTTCCGACGGGAGCACACAAGGTGGGCGCTGCTTTTTCTTGCTTAGTGCCCCGTTTGGTGACCGGGCAGTTCGACCCGACGACTCAAAAAGCGGTTTGGCCCTCCACGGGAAACTATTGCCGAGGGGGTGCGTATGATTCGGCGCTGCTAGGCTGTGATTCAATTGCCATTTTGCCCGAGGGGATGAGCCGCGAACGTTTTGAGTGGCTTAGCCGTGTAGCGGGCGAAGTCATCAAAACACCGGGCAGTGAATCGAATGTCAAAGAGATTTTCGATAAATGTTGGGAACTGCGCAAATCCGGGCAGGATTTGATGATTTTCAATCAGTTTGAGGAGTTTGGGAACTATCTGTGGCACTATGAAGTGACCGGCCATGCGATGGAGCAGGTTTTGCAAGCGGTGATGCGCCCTGGGGATGAATATCGCGGCATGACCAGCGCAACTGGCTCTGCAGGGACAATTGCCAGTGGAGACTACATGAAACAGCGTTTTCCGGATAGCAAAATCGCGGCCAGCGAAGCGTTGCAATGCCCCACGTTGCTGGAAAATGGTTTTGGCGCCCATCGTATTGAAGGCATTGGGGATAAGCATGTTCCTTGGATTCACAATGTGAAAAACACCGATTTGGTTGTGGCGATTGATGATCAGGCGGTGGTGAGTGTGGCGCGCCTCTTCAACGAAGAGGCAGGTCGTGCCTATCTGGCGCAGCGAGGGGTGCCGGAAGCGCTTCTGACGCAACTCGATTTGCTTGGGTTTTCTGGCATTTCAAATGTGCTGACGGCCATTAAGATGGCAAAATACTATGAAATGGGTGAACACGATATTGTGTTAACTGTACTGACCGACTCGATGGAGTTGTACCAAAGTCGAATTCATGAAATGCGCGCCGAAATGGGCGAATATACTCTGCGTGATGCTGCTGCCGACTACGCACGCTGGATTTTGCAGCAATCCACCGATAACATGCTCGAATTGCGCTACCCAGACCGCCGCCGTGTTCATAATCTGAAGTATTACACTTGGGTGGAGCAGCAAGGCAAGACCTATGAAGAAATCCAAGCGATGTGGTATCAACGGGACTACTGGACAACTATCCAGCAACAGGCCGATGCGATTGATGCACTCATTCAAGAGTTCAATGCTGAAGTTGGGCTGGTCTGAAATTTGTTGTCTGCAGGGTTGAAATTAAAAGTTATGGCGATTTAACCATTGACATATTTCGCATGGCTGGTAGAATACCGCCCAATATGCAACACCTTTTTGCCTGTGAACTCAAGTCTAAGCGCAAGCCCACAGCCGCTCTGTTCGGTTGGCGGGCTTGTGGGCGCGTTCGCTGGGTAAGAAGGATAGAGATGTAAACGGTTTTTCTGCCGTTCTATCTGTTTACGCACATCCAGCGCGCTCTCCGTCAACCGGAGGGCGCGTTTTTTGTTGCCCGGAGGCTCTATGCTCGAAATTCTCGATTCCACCCTGCGCGAGGGCGAACAGACGCCCTACGTCAATTTCACCCTCGAGGAAAAAGTTGAAATCGCCCGCTTGCTCGACCAGGTCGGCGTGGAGATGATTGAAGCCGGCGACCCCTCGGTTTCGCCGAATGTTGCCAAAGCCATCCAACGGATTGCCGCGCTGGGACTGAAGGCCGAAATTGTGGCGCATTCGGCCGCCATCCGCTCCGGTATTCAGAAAGCCAGGGATTGCGGCGCGCAGCGGGTGGCGATTTTCTATGCCACCTCGAAAATCCATCTGGACGCTAAACTGCACAAGACGCAAGAACAGGCGCTCGACATCATCCGTGAGCATGTGGCGTATGCCCGTGAACTGGGCCTGAAAGTGCGCTACACGCCCGAAGATGCTACCCGCACCGATTTTGAGTTCCTGGTGACGGTCTGTAACGCTGCTATCGAGGCCGGTGCCGACCGCATTAGCCTGGCCGATACACTTGGTATTATGCAGCCGCATTTGCTGGCCGAGCGCGTGGCGGCGTTGCGAACGCGGCTGTTGCCCTGCAAAATTGACCTGCACTGTCATAACGACTACGGCCTGGCGCTAGCGAATGCAATGGCGGGCATCCGCGCCGGGGCCAACTGTATTCACACCACCGTCAACGGTATGGGTGAACGGACGGGCATCCCCGATTTGGCCGAAACCATCGTTGCGTTTCACAATCTGGAAGGTGTGCAGAAATATAATCTCGCGCCGCTGATGGAATTGGCTGCGTATCTGGAGCGGGTTTCTGGCTTTTTTTTGGCGCCGAATAAACCTATTACCGGATTGAACGCTTTCACCCACAAGAGCGGTGTGCATACCAACGGCGTGTTGAAAGACCCACGTACGTACGAACCTTTCGATCCGGCGTTACTGGGGCGTGAGCGCAAAATTGTGATTGATAAGTACACCGGCAAGAGCGCGGTCGCGGCCCGGCTCGAAGAATATGGCATTCAGGTCAGCCCTGCAGAATTAGAAGTGATTGTCATGCGCATTAAGGCATTGGGCGATGAGCGCAAACAACTCTTCGATAGCGATATTCTGCAAATTGCCGAGCAGGTGACAGGCCGCGAACTCGATGTCATCCCGCGCAGCCTTCAGGCGATGGTTATGCTGGAAGTCGAGTCGCATGTTTATACCTCGTCGGTGGTGCGCCGTTTGCGAGGGTTTACTAGCGTGCGCAATGTTTATGAAATCACCGGCGATTTCGATGTGAGCGCGTTCGTGGACGCAGAGGACATGATGGCGTTGAACAATCTCATCGAGGAAATCCGCACCGTGCCGGGCGTGAAACGCACCGAGACGCGCATGGTGCTGAAGAAATATAACGGCAAATGATGAATACAGAATGATGAATGATGAATTGCCCGATGGCAATAGTCATTCTGAAATTCTGCATTCCGTATTCATCATTCATCATTTGGAGGAACTATGGGAACACTTATAGAAGAAATCTTTTCTCGCAAAGCCGGCAGGCGTGTGCAGGCAGGTGAAATCGTCTTGTTGGATGTAGATTACATCATGAGTCACGATAACACCACGCCGCTGGCAATCAAGGCCTTTCGGGAAATCGGCAAGCCGATTTATGACAAAAACCGAATTGTGCTGCATCTCGACCACGCCTACCCGGCGCCGAATGTGATGGCAGCCGAGAATCATCGCAAAATCATTGACTTTGTAAAAGAGCAGGAACTACCGCATTTGTTTATGCAAGGTGTTTGTCATCAGGTGATGCTGGAAGAGGGCTTTATTACCCCCGGCGCGGTAGTGATTGGAGCCGATTCGCACTCGAATACCTATGGGGTGATGGGTGCGTTCGGGGCAGGACTTGGCTCAACCGAAATTGCCGTGGCTTGGGTGACGGGCAAGTGCTGGTTCAAAGTGCCGGAGACGATTCGCATCGAACTCCATGGACAAACCCAGCCGGGCGTGTATGCCAAAGACGTGATGATTCACATCGCCGGGCTGCTCGGTATGGATGGCGCCACTTACCGCTCGGTGGAGTTTGGCGGCGAGTATATCGAAAACTTGCCCATGCACGAGCGCATCATTTTCCCGAACATGTCCACCGAAATTGGGGCCAAGTGTGGGCTGATTGCCGCCGACCAGGTGACGATTGATTATCTCGAAAACGAGACGCCCGCAACCGGGCCGTTCGAGATGATTCGACCAGAGAGTCCCTGCTACGAGCGCGTCCTTGAAATTGACGTTTCCACGCTCACCCCGCAGGTGGCCTGCCACCCCGATGTGGATAACGTCAAACCGCTGGAGCAGGTCGAGGGGTTGGAAGTCCACGAAGTCTACATCGGCACTTGCACCAATGCTCGCTACGAGGATTTGGAAATTGTGGCGAACATGCTCAAGGGCAAACGGGTGAATCCGTTGGTGCGCGTTATCGTTACCCCGGCCAGCCAACGCATTTACAAAAAGGCCTTGCAGAACGGCTTAATTGAAATCTTGATGGACGCCGGCTGTACCGTCACTGGTACGGGTTGCGGAGCGTGTATTGGACGGCATGGCGGTATTTTGGCCCCCGGCGAGCGCGCTCTGACCACGATGAACCGCAACTTTGTGGGACGGATGGGCAGTCCATTGGCCGAAATTTACTTGGCCAGCCCGGCCACTGCCGCAGCAACGGCACTGACGGGACGAATTACAGACCCGAGGAAAATGCAGAAGTCAGAATGATGAATGCAGAACGATTCTAACCCGCATTTCAAATTCTGCATTCTGCACTCTTCATTCATCATTCATCATTCATCATTCATCATTTAGGAGTTACTATGGGAAAAGCCTGGACTTTCGGGGAAAACATGAATACCGACGAAATCATCCCCGGTCGGTTTAATATCACCATTGACCCCAAAGAACTTGCGAAACATGTCTTTTGCGAGGTCAAACCCGAGTTTGCCAAAGCCGTTCGCCCTGGCGATGTGGTGGTGGGCGGGCCAAACTTTGGCTGTGGTTCGTCACGTGAACATGCACCGATTGCTATCAAGGGGGCGGGCGTGCAGTGTGTTATTGCGGCTTCGTTTGCGCGCATCTTTTTCCGCAATGCCATCAACATCGGTCTGCCAATTCTGGAATGCCCGGAAGCGGTCGAAGGCATCCGCGAGGGGGACGAGGTGGACGTGGATTTAGCCACCGGCCAGATTCGCAACCTGACGACCGGCGCGGTCTTTCAGGCGCGTCCCTTGCCCGATTTTGTGCTGAAAATTGCCGCGGCGGGTGGAATTGTCAATTTCCTGAAAGAACATGACATTCAGGAATTGATAAATGCAGAATGATGAATGATGAATGATGAATTTTGTCATTCGATATTCTGCATCCCGTATTCTGCATTCAAAATTATGACTTACCACATCACCCTCCTCCCCGGTGACGGCATTGGCCCGGAAGTCATCGCTGCGGCTGAAACGGTTTTGCGCGCCCTGCCGCTGGAATTCACGTTCACTCGCGCTGAAATCGGATTTAGCGCTTATGAACGGCTCGGCACGCCGCTGCCCGAAGCCACGCTCGAAGCCATCCGCAATTCACATGCTGCCCTGTTTGGCGCTGTTACGACGCCGCCCAATCTCCCCGGCTATTTTTCGCCCGTGGTGCGCATGCGCCAAGCGCTTGATTTGTACGCCAATCTACGCCCCAACCGTTCGCTTCCGCATCCGTCTTCCCGCCCTGGGATTGACCTGGTGATTGTGCGCGAGAACACCGAAGGGTTGTACTCTGGCATTGAGCGCCTCGAAGATGATGGCAACCGCGCCATTACGGAGCGAGTCATCACCCGGCGCGGCTCAGAACGCATCCTCCGCAAAGCCTTCGACCTGGCGCGCCAGACCGGTCGGACACGAGTTCACGTCGTCCACAAAGCCAACGTTCTGCGTCAGACCTGCGGCTTGTTCCGTCGGGTGGCGCTTGAAGTTGCGGCAGAATACCCAGAAATTGAAATGCTCGAAATGCTGGTAGATACCTGTGCGATGGAACTGATTCGCGCGCCGGAGCAGCTTCAGGTCATCGTCACGACCAATCTGTTTGGTGACATCTTGAGTGACGAAGCCTGTATGTTGGTCGGCGGGCTGGGGGTGGCGGCTTCGGGCAACATCGGCACAGATGCGGCGGTTTTTGAACCTGTTCATGGTTCGGCCCCGCCACTGGTCGGCACGGGCAAGGCCAATCCCACTGCTACCTTTTTCGCCGCCGCGATGATGTTGGAATATCTCGGCGAAACAGAATCCGCTATCCGCTTGAGAAAGGCCGTTGAAGCCTGCATTGCCGCCGGGCAGACAACCCCTGACCTGGGCGGAGCGCTGACCACGAGTGAAATGACGGAAGCAGTGAAATGCAGAATTCAGAATGATGAATGATGAATGATGAATTGCAGAAGGAGCAACCGATGATGAAAGTTGGTTTTCTATACACCCGCCTGCGCGTGGAGGAAAAATATCTGCTTGACGAACTGGAGAAACGCCCCGGCGTCGAGGTGGTGCGCATCAGTGATGGTGAGCGCTTTTTCGACATCGCCCAGGCCCCCGAGGCGGTGGATGTCCTGTTCGAGCGTTCCATTTCGTACTCGCGGGGGCTGTATATCTCCAAAATCTTTCAGGCGCATGGCGTGAAAGTGGTTAACCCCCCTGAAGTGGCCGAACGCTGCGGCGACAAATACGTCACCAGCCAGATTCTCGCCCGCGCTGGAATCCCCACCCCGAAGGTCTACATGGCCTTCGATGAAGAATCCGCGCTCCAGGCAGTGGAAGCGATGGGCTACCCGTGCGTGCTGAAGCCGGTGGTCGGTTCGTGGGGGCGGCTGCTGGCGAAGGTCGAAAACCGCGCGATGGCCGAGTCGCTCATCGAGCATAAATCCGCTTTGGGCGTTCATCACCAAGTCTTTTACATCCAGGAATACATTCACAAACCCGGGCGCGACATCCGCGCTTTTGTGATAGGCGAGGAACCGATTTGCGCTATCTACCGCACCTCCGAAAATTGGATAACCAACACCGCGCGTGGCGGGCAGGCCAGCAATTGCCCTCTGACCCCCGAACTGACCGACCTGTGCCGTCGGACGGCGCAGGCGATTGGCGGCGGTTTGTTGGCAATTGATGTGTTCGAGACGGAAGACGGACTGACTGTGAACGAGGTCAATCACACGATGGAGTTTCGCAACAGCATCGCCACCACCGGCGTCAATATCCCGGCGTTGATGGTGGATTACGTCATACAGCATGCGTAATCCGCATGAGTGGAACATTAACAATTGAGTACGGAACGGGTGTTTGCGGGAGTTTGCTGGTAGAATTTTTGCCAGAAAGGAGCAAGACCTATGAAACTTTGGCAAAGAATTCTGCTGGCCATGCTGGTGGCCTTTCTGGCATTGAGCGTCGCCCTTCCAGCCTCTGCGCGCGGCGCCGATGACCCCTCACCGCTGCCAGGCTGGCTCTCCTGGCTGCTTTCGCTGGTGGGGCTGGCGCCTCCCACGCCGACCCCAACCGCGCCCCCACCGCCTTCGGTGACCGAGTACCGCATCAGTTCACTCGAGACGCTGGAAGGGTTGCCTGCTTTGCTTCAGCCGGGCAAGAAGGTGCGGGCGTATGCTTCGGCTGCGGATGTGGAAGCGATGGTGAGCGCGTACCTTGCCACGCCCCGCGCGGCCAAAAACGGCCTGTTGAGTGGCAAAGTGACCCTGCTGGATGGTGCGGTGAAGGTGGAGGGCGCGGTTTCGCGGGCTTTCATCGAGAAACAGGGCGTCCCCGTCTTCGTGAATGGCGATGTGATTGCGGTCGAAGGGCAGGGCAGCATACAGGCGGTGGATTGCCTGCCACAAATCAGCCTGACTTCGGCCCGCATGGGCGGAATCTCTGTGCCGCTGACCGGTTTGTTGGCGCAACTGCTCAACGATGCGTTGCGCGAGGAATGGCCGGCGGGGATTTGCTTGGAGAACGTGACGATAACCTCCCAGGAAATCAGCGCGCAGGGCTATCGGAAATAAAGTTTTAACCGTTCGATAACCGAAATTGGTGCCTCTACACCATTGACAGATTTCATTTCGCTGGTAGAATACCGCCCAATATGTTCACAAGGCTGTTCCCGCGCTCCCGTCGTCCGTACCCGCTTCTCACCGAGAAGGACGGGTTCTCGTGTTTTCGGATGACGCCCTAAGCGCGCACCTGGACGCGCAAGTCAACCCAAACCGCCCTCCTTCTCGGAGGGCGGTTTTTTTCGGTGTGGATTTCCCTCACCCTCACCATCTCCCAAAGGGAGACGGAATACGAAAAACAGGAGAATCTATGTCCAAACCAAAACCGTCTGTTCAAAAAGTGGTCCTCGCCTACTCCGGTGGGCTGGACACGTCCGTGATAGTCCCGTGGCTCAAGGAAAACTACGGGTGTGAAGTGGTGGCTTTTTGCGCCAACGTTGGGCAGAGCGATGAAGACCTGACTCGGCTGGAGCAAAAAGCGCTTGCCAGCGGCGCCAGTCAATTCGTCCTGCGCGATTTGCGCGAGGAGTTCGCCGCCGATTACTTGTTCCCAATGCTCAAAGCCGGGGCGGTGTATGAACACAAGTATCTGCTCGGCACCTCGGTCGCCCGTCCGCTGATTGCCAAGCACCTGGTGGATGTGGCGCACCAGGTTGGTGCCGATGCTGTGGCGCATGGCGCGACGGGCAAGGGCAACGACCAGGTGCGTTTTGAGTTGACTGTGATGGCGCTCGACCCGCGTCTGAAAATCATTGCTCCCTGGCGCGAATGGGACATCCGTTCCCGCGAGGATGCGATTGCTTACGCCGCCAAACACAACGTGCCGGTGACGGCGACGGTTAAGTCCATCTACAGCCGCGATTCGAACCTGTGGCATCTTTCGCACGAAGGCGGCTTGCTGGAAGACCCCTGGAACGAACCGGAAGAGCCGATGTACCAGATTTCCACCTCGCCTGAAAACGCCCCCGACGAACCGGAATATGTCGAAATCGAATTCCAGAGCGGCGAACCGGTGGCGGTCAACGGCGAAAAACTCAGCCCGGCCAAACTGATTGAGCGGCTGAACGCCATCGGCGGAGCGCACGGCATTGGGCGGGTGGATTTGGTCGAAAACCGCCTGGTCGGTATGAAGTCGCGCGGCGTGTATGAGACTCCCGGCGGCACGATTCTGTACTACGCTCACCGCGAACTCGAATCGCTTGTCCTCGACCGCGAAACGGCGCACTTCAAAGAGATGGTGGCGGTGAAATATGCCGAATTGACCTACTACGGCTTGTGGTTTACCCCGCTGCGCGAGGCGCTGGATGCGTTCATCAACGCCACGCAAGGGCCAGTTACCGGCACGGTGCGGCTCAAGCTGTACAAAGGTAACATCATCAGCGCCGGGCGCAAGTCACCGTTTAGCCTGTATCGCGAAGATTTTGCCACCTTTGGTCAGGAAGATGTCTATGACCAGAGCCAAGCCGAGGGCTTCATTCGCCTGTTTGGGCTTTCACTCAAGGTGCGCGCGCTCAATGGCCTGCCGGTGGCTGGCATGGATATGCCCAAGCCGGATTATTCAAAGTTCAAAAGAGATTAGTTGCCCAGTTGCTCGATTGTGCGGTTATCCCGTTGCCAGGTTTAACCGGACAATTGGAAAACCAAACAACTGGAAAACGAGGAGCCTTTATGACCCTTTGGAGTGGACGATTTAGCGGCAAGTTGGATGAAGCTGCTTGGCAGTTGAACGCGTCTTTGCCTTTTGACCAGCGTTTGGCAGCGCAAGATGTGCGCGGTTCGCTGGCCTGGGCCGGCGCGCTGCTTAAGGCCGGGGTGCTGAACGAAGCGGAACATGCCGCCATCGTCAACGGTCTGAACCAAATTGCCGGTGAATTTGCCCAAAACACGTTTACTTTCCACGAATCAGACGAGGACATTCACACGGCAGTTGAGCGCCGGTTGGGAGAATTGATTGGCGCGGCGGCAGGTAAGCTGCATACCGGACGCAGCCGCAATGACCAGGTTGCCACCGATTTCCGGCTGTGGATGTTGGAAGCAATCGAAACGCTCCAATCTGCCATAACCAATCTTCAATCGGTCTTGCTCCATCTATCTGCAGCGCATACCGAAACGCTGATGCCCGGCTACACCCATTTGCAGCGCGCCCAACCCATCACACTGGCGCACTGGCTGCTGAGTCATTTTTGGCCGCTGGAGCGCGATAAAGACCGACTTTCTGATTTGCGCGACCGCGTGGCAATGTTGCCCTTGGGCTGCGGCGCACTGGCAGGGACTGCGTTTGCGATTGACCGTGAAGCGTTGACGATGGCGCTTGGCTTCGATGCGCCCGCCCCCAACAGCCTGGATGCCGTCTCGGACCGCGATTTCGCTGCCGAATTCCTGTTCTGCGCCACGCTGATAGGGGTTCACTTGAGCAAACTGAGCGAGCAAATGGTGTTGTTTACCACTGCTGAGTTTGGCTTTTTTGAACTGTCGGATGCCTACGCTACCGGTTCGAGCCTGATGCCGCAAAAGAAGAATCCCGACCTGTTTGAACTGGCGCGCGGCAAAGCCGGCACGCTCATCGGTCTGCTAACTGGCCTGTTGGCGACGCTCAAGGGCCTGCCCTCCACTTACGATAAGGATTTGCAGGAGGACAAAGTCCCTGTTTTTCAGGCCTTCGATACCCTGACGCTGATTTTGCCTGTGCTGGCGGGCGCGCTGCAAACCATGACCATCCATGCTGACCGAATGCGGGCGGCCATTGACGCGGCTATGCTGGCAACCGATTTGGCGGATTATCTCGTCCGCAAGGGGGTTCCTTTTCGGGAGGCTCACGCTGCGGCGGGCAAATCCGTGCGGGTGGCGGCGGAGAAGGGTGTCAGCCTGGAGAAACTTCCGTTAAACGAGATGCAGGCTTTAGGGTCGTTTGAATCTGACGTGTACCAGGTTTTCGAGCCGCTGGAATCCGTCAAACGGCGGAATGCTACGGGGGGAACGAGTCCTGATTCCGTCAGAAAGCAATTAAAAACTGCCAAGGCCATCATAGGCCAAATGCAGAATGCAGAATGATGAATGCAGGAAGTTCATCATTCAACAATCATCATTCATCATTTGAGAAATAAGGAGAAAAATCATGAACACCGTTGTTTGCCCCGAATGCGAAGCCCAAATTAACTTGGAAGCCGGCACCGAAGTTGGCGAAATCATCGTCTGCCCCGATTGCGGCGTGGATTTGGAAGTGACCGCCCTTGACCCTGCCGCGGTCGAACTGGCCCCCATGGAGCAGGAGGATTGGGGGGAATAAGCCAAGGCAGAATGCAGAATGATGAATGCGGAATCGAAATTCATCATTCTGCATTCATCATTCATCACTGGAGTTGCTATGCAAAAACGGCTACGAATTGGCGTCCTTTACTCGCGCGTTCGGGTGGAGGAAAAGTGGATTTTTGGCGCGATGGAGAAGCGCGGCATTGACTATGAGCGGCTGGATGACCGGGCGATTTTCTTTGACCTGGATAACCCCGCGCCCTGGCGCGCGTTCGATGCCGTGCTGGAACGCAGTATCAGTTACACCAGCGGGCTGTATGCCCTGCGGATGTTGAATGCCTTTGGCGTGCCTACCGTGAATACGGCGGCGGTGGCCGAAATCTGCGGCGATAAGCTGGCCACTTCGGCCATGTTGGCGCGGGCTGGCGTGCCGCAGCCGCGTAACCTGGCCGCGTTCAGCCCCGAGTCGGCGTTGCAGGCTATCGAGACCTTGGCTATCCGGTGGTTCTCAAGCCGGTGGTGGGTTCATGGGGACGACTGCTCGCCAAAATCAACGACCGTGACGCAGCCGAGGCAGTGTTGGAGCATAAGGCTACGCTGGGTTCGGTGCAGCACAGCATTTTTTACATCCAGGAATACATCGCCAAACCCGGACGCGACATCCGCGCGATTGTGATTGGAGACCGGGTGCTGACGGCGATGTATCGCAAATCGGAGCATTGGATTACCAACACGGCGCGCGGTGGCGAGGGCGAACTTTGCCCGATTACAGCGGAAATCGAAGACCTGTGTCTGCGTGCAACGGCGGCGGTCGGTGGCGGCGTGCTGGCGGTGGATTTAATCGAACACCCAGAACGCGGCTATCTCGTCAACGAAATCAATCACACGATGGAGTTTCACACCATGCAGCCCGTCAGCGGCATTGATATTGCCGATGAAATCGTGGCGTATGTGGTGGAAGTGGCAGGCAGGCAGAGCAACCGGTAAACTGGTAAACCGGTAAACATCACCCTGCACGAAGGAGCAATTATTTTCATGAAAACGTCTGTTTCTATCGTCGGTGGTTCGGGATATGGTGGTGGGGAATTGTTGCGCTTGCTGCTGGGACATCCGAACGTGGAAGTGAAGCAAGTGACCTCCCGCTCGCACTTGGGCGAATATGTCTATCAGGTTCACCCCAATTTGCGCAAGCGCACGCAGCTTAAGTTTAGCGACCCGGCGCAAATTGAGCCGGTGGATGTCTTATTTTTGGCGTTGCCGCACGGTGAAGCGCAGAAGCGGATTGACGAGTACGCCGCGCTGGCCGGGCGCATCATTGACCTTTCGGCGGATTTTCGGCTAAAAGACCCGGCTGATTATCAGAAATGGTATGGCGAACCGCACGCTGCGCCGGGTTGGTTGGGAAAATTCGTCTATGGCTTGCCGGAACTGCACCGCGCCGAAATGGCCGAGGCGAAGTACATCAGCGGGGTGGGGTGTAATGCTACTGCTACGAACCTGGCGCTCTTGCCCCTGGTGAAGGCCGGCTTGATTGACCTCGACCAGCCGATTTATGTTGAAATCAAAGTAGGTTCATCGGAAAGCGGCGCGGAGGGGAATGCCGGTTCGCACCATGCGGAGCGTGCCAACGTGATTCGCACCTTTTCTGCCTTTGGGCATCGCCACACGGCCGAAGTGATTCAGGAATTGGGTGTCAAAAATGTCTCACTCACGATGACTGCGGTGGACCTGGTGCGTGGCGTGCTGGCGACCGCACATGCTACGGTGAAGCCCGGTGTGGCGAACAAAGATTTGTGGAAGGCCTATCGCGCGGCTGCGAACGAGAATCCGTTCATTCGCGTTGTCAAGGAGCAGCGCGGCATTTACCGCGTGCCGGAGCCAAAAATTGTGGCCGGGTCGAATTACGCCGATTTGGGCTTTGAATTGGACGAATCCAACGGGCATGTGGTCTCAATTTGCGCAATTGATAACCTGATGAAGGGCGCTTCGGGTACGGCAGTACAGTGTCTCAACTTGATGATGGGTTGGGATGAGACATTGGGACTGGAGTTTGCCGGGTTGCACCCGATTTAAATGCAGAATGATGAATGATGAATGCAGAATGCAGAATGAAGAATGATGAATGAAGAATGATGAATGATGAATGATGAATGATGAATGATGAATGATGAATGATGAATGCAGAATGGAGCGTCTCATGACTGACCAATCATCAATTACCAATCCCCAATCACCAGTTACCGTAATCAAACTTGGCGGCACGGAGGGCGTCGATTTTTCGGCCATCTGCCAAGATGCGGCAGAATTGCTTCAATCTGGGCAAAAACTGGTGTTTGTGCATGGCGGCTCGGCGGAAGCCAACGCTTTGGGCGAAGCCCTAGGCGCGCCGCCCAAGTTCATCACTTCCCCTTCGGGCTACACGTCGCGCTATACCGACCGCAAGACGTTAGAGATTTTCCTGATGGCGGTCAACGGCAAAGTCAATTCCCTGCTCACCGAGCAGTTGCAGATGCTGGGCGTTAATGCATTTGGGTTGTGTGGCCTGGATGGGCGGCTGATGGTGGCCGAACGCAAAGAGTCGATTCAGAGCGTGGAAAACGGCAAGCGCAAAATTATCCGTGATGATTACACCGGCAAAATTGAGTCGGTCAATCGTAATTTGTTATTGGCGCTTTTGGAAATGGGATTTTTGCCCGTTATCGCCCCGGTGGCGGTTAGCCACAAGGGGGAAGCGCTGAATGTGGATGCCGACCGCGCCGCGGCGATGGTGGCTTCGGCGTTGCAGGCGGAAACCCTTGTGTTGCTGACCGCTGTCCCCGGATTGATGGAGCGATTCCCGGATGAATCCACGCTGATACCCCACCTTCCACAATCCAAACTGCCCGCCGCGCTGGAGATGGCCCAAGGACGCATGAAAAAGAAAATCTTGGGCGCAGAGGAGGCCCTGCAGGGCGGAGTCGGCAAGGTTATTATCGCCGATGGGCGGGTGGAAAAGCCGATTTCCAACGCGCTGGCCGGGAACGGAACGGTCATCGAGTGAATGATGAGTTATGCGTGGTGAAGGTTGCCGGGCGGGCGGAATTCATTATTCTACATTCTGCATTCCGCAGTTTGAATTATTGTCTATACATTGTGCTATAATCGCCGGAATTTATTTTGGCGTCAGTTTTATGGCAAATTTTACTGCTAACTCGAGCGTCTGATTTCTGTGGACGCTTTGTTTATAGGAGGAAGAGCGTATGAACCGAAAACAGGAGGAACCTTTCCGTCAGGGCATGTATCGGCCTGAGTTTGAGCATGATGCCTGTGGTTTGGGTTTTGTGGTGAACATCAATGGGCAAAAGTCTCACCGCATTCTCGAGCAGGCGCTGACGGTGTTAGAAAGCCTGACCCATCGTGGGGCGCGCGGCGCGGAGCCGAACACCGGCGATGGGGCGGGGATTCTCGTGCAGCTGCCGCACGCGTTTTTGCAGCGCAAAGCCAACCGACATGGGTTTTCCCTGCCGGAGCCGGGCTGGTATGGGGTGGGGATGGTCTTCCTGCCGCCCGACCCGAACCAGCGGCGCGCCATTGAAATTCACTTCGAGAACATCGTGGCTTCGGAAGGGCAGCGTTTCATCGGCTGGCGCACGGTCAAGACCAACAACGCCGGGCTGGGTGCTTCGGCCCTGCGCGCCGAACCGAAGATGCGCCTGGCGTTCATCGAGCGCAGCCCGCGCTTGCAGGACGAAATGGCTTTTGAGCGCAAACTCTACATCATCCGCCGCCGCGCTGAAAAAGAAATTCGCTATGGCGGCTTATTTGAGGGCGGTAAATATTTCTATATTGCCAGCTTGTCCTATAAGACGCTGGTGTATAAAGGGATGCTGGTTTCTGACCAGCTGCGCGGCTACTTTCCCGACCTTTCGGAGCCGGATTTCGAGAGCGCGCTGGCGGTGGTTCACTCGCGCTTTAGCACCAACACTTTCCCCAGTTGGGAACGCGCGCACCCGTATCGGTATATTTCACACAATGGTGAAATCAACACCCTGCGTGGCAACATCAACTGGCTGCGGGCGCAAGAAAACTGGCTGGAGTCTTCGGTCTTTGGCAGTGAGCTCAAAAAAGCCTTGCCTATCCTGCAACCAGATGGCAGCGATACGGCTATGTTCGACAACTTTGTGGAATTGCTCACCTTGGCCGGACGTCCTCTGCCGCACGTGATGGCGATGATGATTCCCGAACCTTGGTCTAAGCACGAGAGTATGCCCGATGCCAAACGCGCTTTTTACGAATTCCATGCCAATTTGCAAGAACCCTGGGACGGCCCGGCGGCGATGATTTTCACCGATGGTGTGATGGTGGGCGCTTCGCTTGACCGCAATGGCCTACGCCCGGCGCGCTACTACGTCACCAAAGATGGGCAGGTGATTTTGGCTTCGGAAGTGGGGGTTTTGGACATTCCGCCTGAAAATGTGGCCTATAAGAACCGTTTGAAGCCGGGCCGTATGTTTTTAATTGATACTGCCCAAGGCCGAATCGTTAGTGATGAAGAAATCAAGAACAAACTTGCTTCGGCACATCCTTACCGGGATTGGCTGAATAAGTACCAGGTTTCCCTGGAAGACATCCCCACACCCAAGCCGGAACTGGTGCCGCAATCGGATTGCTCGACCCGACTGCAGCGGCTGAGCGCTTTTGGTTACGCTGATGAAGACCTGAATCTTATTCTAACCCCGATGGCGCGCGATGGCGTGGAACCGGTCGGTTCGATGGGGAATGATGCTGCCTTGGCAGTGCTTTCCGAAAAGCCGAAACTACTTTACAACTACTTCAAGCAGTTGTTTGCTCAGGTGACGAACCCGCCGATTGATTCGGTGCGCGAAGAGTTGGTTTTTGCGACCGAAGTGATGGTCGGCGCCGAGAGCAACATTCTTGAACCAACTCCACAGAGTTGTCACCAAATTCGGTTGGAGTTTCCCTTGCTGAAGAACGAGGACATGGCCAAGATTTATCACAGCAAAATCCCCGGGTTTGCGGTGATGAAACTGCCGATTCTCTTCCCGGCGGGTTCGGGTGGGGCCGGGCTCGAGCAGGCGATGGAGGAACTCTTCCAGGCGGCCGATTCGGCCATTGCGCGCGGCTTCAACCTGTTGGTGCTATCGGACCGCGATATGGACAAAGACCATGTTCCCATTCCGGCGCTGCTGGCTGTGGCGGGATTACACCACCATTTGGTGCGGCAGGGCAAGCGCACGCAGGTGGGGCTGATTGTGGAAAGCGGCGAACCGCGCGAGGTGCATCACTTTGCCGCCCTTATCGGTTACGGGGCAACTGTCATCAACCCGTATCTGGCCTACGAGGCCATTGAGCATCTCGTGGAGCAGGGTTTCCTAAACGGCATAGACAAGAAACAGGCCATCAAGAACTTCCTGAAGGCCGCCACCAAAGGCATCGTCAAGACCATCTCCAAGATGGGTATCTCGACGATTCAGAGTTATTGCGGCGCGCAGATTTTTGAAGCGCTGGGCATTCATCAGAGCGTGATTGACAAATACTTTACCTGGACTCCCTCGCGGATTGGTGGCATTGACATCGAAATCATCGCCCGCGAGGCCGAAATGCGACACAAACAGGGCTATGCGGCACGGCGGATTTATACCCGCACCCTGCCAACCAGCGGTGAATATCAATGGCGCAGCGATGGTGAGTATCATCTCTTTAATCCACTCACCATTCACAAGCTGCAAAAAGCCGTCCGCACGGGCAGTTACGCCGAGTTCAAGGAGTATTCTGCGCTCATCAACGCGGAAGAAGCAAAAAAGGGCACCCTGCGCGCTCTGTTGGAGTTCAAAGACACGGAACGGGCCATTCCGCTGGAGGAAGTGGAGCCGGTCGAATCCATTATGCGTCGCTTCAAAAGCGGCGCCATGAGTTACGGTTCGATTAGCAAAGAAGCCCACGAGACCCTGGCAATTGCCATGAACCGCATTGGCGGCAAGAGCAACACCGGTGAAGGCGGCGAAGACCCGGAGCGCTATATTCCCTTGCCCAATGGCGATTCAAAGAACAGCGCCATCAAGCAGGTGGCTTCGGCGCGCTTTGGTGTGACGAGTGAATATTTGGTGAACGCGAAAGAATTGCAAATCAAAATCGCGCAAGGCGCCAAGCCGGGCGAGGGCGGCCAACTGCCGGGGCGCAAAGTGTATCCCTGGATTGCCAAAGTGCGTCACTCCACCCCCGGCGTGGGGCTGATTTCGCCGCCGCCGCACCACGATATTTACTCCATCGAAGACCTGGCGCAGTTGATTCATGACCTGAAAAACGCCAACCCTGAAGCGCGTATCAGCGTCAAACTGGTTTCGGCGGTGGGGGTCGGCACGATTGCGGCGGGAGTCGCCAAAGCCCGCGCCGATGTGGTCTTGATTAGCGGTCACGATGGCGGGACAGGGGCTTCACCCTATAGCAGCATCAAGCATGCCGGCTTGCCCTGGGAACTTGGCCTGGCCGAGACGCACCAAACCCTGCTGATGAACAACCTGCGCGACCGGATTGTGGTGGAAACTGACGGCCAGCTCAAAACCGGGCGCGATGTGGTCATTGCTGCCCTGCTCGGCGCGGAAGAATTCGGCTTTGCTACTGCCCCGCTGGTGGCTCTGGGCTGCGTGATGATGCGCGTCTGCCACCTGGATACCTGCCCCACCGGAATCGCCACCCAAAACCCGGAACTTCGCCGCAACTTCAAGGGCGAGCCAGAGCATGTCATCAACTTTATGCGTTTTATCGCCAGCGAGATGCGCGAAATTATGGCGCAGTTAGGCTTTCGCACGGTGGAGGAGATGGTCGGACATTCCGAAGTGTTGCAGGTGAAGCACTCGGCCCTGCACTGGAAATCGAAAGGGTTGGATTTCTCCAACTTGCTCTATCAACCGGATGTGGTGGATACCTTGCCCACGCAGACCTGCCGCGTGAAGCAGAATCACGAACTGGAGAAGACGCTGGACGCCACTGTTCTGCTTGAAACGTGCAAACCCGCCCTCGAACACGGCCAGCCGGTGCGGGCGGAAATTCCCATCCGCAACATTCACCGCTCGGTTGGCACGCGGCTAGGCAGCGAAGTGACACGCAAGTATGGCGCTGCCGGTTTGCCAGAAGATACCATCTTGCTCACTTTCAAAGGGTCGGCCGGGCAGAGCTTTGGGGCGTTTATCCCCAAAGGTGTTACGCTGCGGCTGGAGGGCGATGCCAACGATTACGTTGGCAAGGGGCTTTCGGGTGGAAAAATCATCGTCTATCCCCCGGCGGCTGCCACCTTCGTTCCCGAAGAGAACACTATTATCGGCAATGTCGCCTTCTATGGTGCAACCAGTGGCGAGGCCTACATCCGTGGGCGTGCCGGCGAGCGCTTCTGCGTTCGCAACGGTGGAATGACGGCGGTCGTGGAGGGCGTGGGCGACCATGGCTGCGAATACATGACCGGTGGGCGCGTGGTGGTGCTAGGGCGCACCGGGCGCAACTTCGCGGCGGGCATGTCCGGCGGCATTGCCTACGTCTTCGATGAGCGCGGCGAGTTTCCGGGTCGCTGTAACCAGGAAATGGTCAGTTTGCAACCGTTAGACGACCCTGAAGAAGCTGCCTTTGTGCGCGGTCTGCTGGAACGTCATTTGGAAGCCACCGGCAGCGACTATGCCCGCCGCATCCTGTTGGATTGGGAGCGCAGCCGCGCCAAGTTTATCTGCGTTGTGCCGCATGATTACGCCCGCATGATGAACCTGCTTAAAGAGATGGAACGCGCCGGACTGAGCGGCGAAGAAGCCGTGATGGCGGCCTTCGAGGCCAACAGCCGCGATGTGGCGCGGGTGAGTGGTAACTAGGAGTAGCGTATGGGTAAACCAACCGGTTTTATTGAATATGCGCGGGAAACCCCCGCTGACCGTCCGCCGGAGGAGCGGATTCACGATTGGAATGAATTTCACCTGCCGATGGCGGAAGAGAAACTCCAAACGCAGGCCGCGCGCTGCATGAATTGCGGCATTCCGTTCTGTCACACCGGCACGCTTATCAGTGGTATGGCGGCGGGATGCCCCATTCATAACCTGATTCCCGAATGGAACGACCTGGTGTATCGCGGTCTGTGGCGGCAGGCGCTCGAAAGCCTGCTCAAGACCAATAATTTCCCGGAGTTTACCGGACGGGTATGTCCGGCGCCGTGCGAAGGCTCTTGCACGGTGGGAATCAACGCCCCGGCAGTGACCATCAAATCCATCGAACACGCCATCATCGAAAAAGGCTTCGAGGAAGGCTGGATTACCCCCAACCCGCCTGCCGTCCGCACCGGTAAGCGCGTAGCAGTGGTGGGGTCTGGCCCAGCCGGGCTGGCCTGCGCCGACCAGTTGAACAAGGCCGGGCACTGGGTGACGGTCTTTGAGCGCGCCGACCGAATTGGAGGCCTGCTTCAGTATGGCATCCCCAACATGAAGTTAGATAAAAACATCGTCCGCCGCCGGGTGGACTTGATGGCTGCCGAGGGCATTCAGTTTGTGACGAACATCGAAATCGGCAAGACCTACCCCGCCGAAAAACTGCGGCAGGAATTCGATGCAGTGGTGCTGGCTTGCGGTGCAACCAAGCCGCGCGACCTGAACATCGAAGGTCGTCACCTTAAGGGCATTCACTTCGCGGTGGAGTTCCTGCACGCTAATACCCGCCGTCTGCACGACCAACATTACGGCGGCGCACAGAGTTGGGGTGCGTTTGTCTATCCCTATATCTCTGCCGAAGGAAAGGATGTGATTGTGATTGGTGGCGGCGATACTGGCACCGATTGTGTTGGTACATCGTTGCGACAGGGCTGTAAGAGTGTGACGCAGTTGGAAATCCTGCCGCGTCCGCCTGAAACGCGTCAACCGAATAATCCCTGGCCTGAATGGCCGAAAGTGTACATGCTGGATTATGGTCAGGAAGAATACGCCGCCCTCTATGGCCATGACCCGCGCGAGTATTTGGTGACGGCCAAACGCTTCCTGGATGATGGCAGTGGTCAGGTGGCCGGCATTGAGACGGTGCGGATAGAGTGGACGAAAGATGAGCAAGGGCGCTTTGTGCCGCGCGAAATTCCCGGTAGTGAGCAAATTCGCCCGGCGCAACTGGTTCTCCTGGCAATGGGCTTTCTTGGCCCAGAAGATACCCTGCCGCAAGCCTTGGGATTGGAGCGCGATGCCCGCAGTAATGTCAAAGCCGATTATGGCCGCTTCGCTACCAACATTCCAGGTGTCTTTGTGGCCGGCGATATGCGGCGCGGGCAAAGCCTGGTGGTGTGGGCTATCAACGAGGGACGTGGTGCGGCACGCGAATGCGACCGTTATTTGATGGGCGAAACCAGCCTGCCGTAGGGAATGCAGAATGATGAATGCGGAATGATGAATGCGGAATGATGAATGCGGAATGATGAATGATGAATGGTGAGTGAAGTATGAGCGCGGTTCTTGTGTTGGAAGATGGTACGATTTTGCATGGTCAAGGCTTTGGGGCAGAAACGGATGCGGTGTTCGAGCTGGTTTTCAATACCAGCATGACCGGCTACCAAGAAATTATGACCGACCCATCCTATCGCGGACAAGGTGTGTTGTTCACCGTCTCGCACATCGGCAACGTGGGTATCAACCTAGAAGATGACGAATCGGCCCATCCGCAGGTGTCGGCGGTGGTGGTGCGTTCACTCAGTCCGGTAATCTCGAACTGGCGGGCAGCCCTGCCGCTTTCGGATTGGCTGGCGCAATACGGTGTTCCTGGCATTAGCGGCGTAGATACCCGTTTTCTCACCCGCAAACTGCGGGATGGTGGCACGCAGAAAGCGGCACTTTCTACCAAAGGCACGCCGCCTGAAACCCTGCTCAAGATGGCGCGCGACTGGCCAGGGTTGGACGGGCGGGATATGGTGCGCGAAGTGACCTGCCCGGAGCCGTATCACTGGGTGGGAGATGCAGGTAGCCAATGGGTTAAACCAGTTGCCACTGGCCAATTGTCCAGAAACGACCGGTCACTCACTGTGGTTGCGTATGACTTTGGAATCAAGAAAAATATTCTGCGTCACCTGGCTTCGTATGGAGCGCGTGTAACGGTTGTTCCGGCAGATACGCCTGCCAAAGAGGTGTTGGCTATGAACCCAGATGGTGTATTTCTTTCTAACGGTCCGGGCGACCCAGCGGGCTTACCGTATGCGGTAGAGACTACGCGCGAACTTATCGAAAGCGGCGTGCCGGTGTTTGGTATTTGTCTTGGCCACCAGTTAATTGGCCGCGCGCTGGGAGCGGAAACCTACCGACTCACGTTCGGCCATCATGGCGGCAATCATCCGGTTCAGCGGCTTCCCGATGGCAAAGTCCTGATTACCGCCCAAAATCATAACTACTGTGTCCGACCGGGTGATTTGAACCCGGACGAAGTGGAAATCACCTACAAGAGCCTGAACGATGATTCGCTGGAAGGGATGCGGCTCAGGCATAAACCCGTCATGAGCGTCCAGTTTCACCCCGAAGCCGCACCGGGGCCGCACGATGGGCATGATATTTTCGCGGAGTTCTTTGGAATGATGAATGCGGAACGATGAATGATGAATGATGTTTTGTCCTTGCGAAGGAGTTTGCATGACACACCATAAAATCTTGATGCTTTGCGCGCTGTTGATTTTGTTTGCCTGTGTTCCGGTGAGCAGCCAGACTCTCCCCGGTAACACGCCAGAGGCGACCAGTGTCGCAAGCGCGCCGACGGAGGAGCCGGTGATGGATATTTTCAAAAAACCATTGGTGACGCACATCTATACTGCCGACCCTTCTGCGCATGTCTTTGAGGGCAAGATTTATATCTATCCATCGCATGATTTGGACCACGACAACCTGCTAACTGCCAATAATGATGGCGACCAATTCGACATGGAAGATTATCATGTTTTTTCGATGGAAAACATGCACACTCTACCGGTTGACCATGGAGAAGTGCTGAACGTAAAAGACGTTCCCTGGGCTTCCAAGCAGATGTGGGCGCCGGATGCTGCGTTCAAGAATGGCACATATTACCTTTATTTCCCCGCCAGGGACAAGCAGCATATTTTCCGCATTGGCGTGGCAACCAGCAAATCTCCGGCAGGGCCATTCACGCCTGAATCCAGTTACATTGAGGGCAGTTTTAGTATTGACCCTTGCGTTTTTATTGATGATGACGGTCAGGCTTATATTATCTTTGGCGGGTTGATGGGTGGCCAGCTCGAGAAGTGGCAAACGGGGCAGTTCGACCCCCATGGCGTGGGTCCCAAGCACAATGAACCGGCGCTGGGCCCCCGCATTGCCAGGTTAGCGGCAGATATGTTGCGTTTCGATGGTCCTGTGCAGGAAATTTTGCTCCTCGACGAAGATAAAACCCCAATTCTGGCTGGCGAAGGCGAAAAACGTTTCTTTGAAGCAAGTTGGATGCATAAATACAACGGCGTGTATTATTTTTCGTATTCTACCGGTACGGGGCATCAGATTGCCTATGCCATTGGGGATAAACCGACCGGTCCGTTTGTTTTCAAAGGATATGTCCTGAACCCGGTTACGGGCTGGACGACTCATCATTCTATCGTTGAGTTCCAGGGAAAATGGTATCTTTTCTACCACGATGCCACGCTTTCAGGTGGAGTGGACTATAAGCGCAATATCAAGGTTGCCGAATTGACGTATAACCCCGATGGCACCATCCAAACGATTGAACCCTGAGAACTCTAATACCGATGAATGAAGAACGATGAATAATGAGTATGGAGGCGCGATATGCGCATGATGCGACCGATTTGCGGATTCGAACAAAGAAATATGCTTTGCGAATTATCAACATGAATTCATCATTCACCATTCTAACTTCCGCATTATGAAAACTATTCTTGTTCCCGGCTCTGGTCCCATTGTCATTGGTCAGGCGGCGGAGTTCGATTACTCCGGCACGCAGGCCGTCAAAGCCTTGCGGAAAGAAGGTTATCGCGTGGTGTTGGTCAACTCTAACCCGGCCACCATTATGACCGATCCCGAACTGGCTGATGCAACTTACATTGAACCGCTCACGCCCGAAGCGTTGGAAGCCATCATTGCGCAGGAACGCCCCGATGCCATGCTCCCCACCGTCGGCGGGCAGACCGGGCTGAACCTGGCGTTGGCGCTTTCGAAGAATGGCGTGCTGGAAAAGTACGGTGTGCAGCTCATCGGCGCGCGGCTGGAAGCGATTGAAGCCGCCGAAGACCGTTTCCTGTTCCGTGAAACGATGATTCGGCATGGAATCCCTGTCCCGCGCGGTGGAGCGGCCTATTCGCTGGAAGAGGCCCAAAAACTGACCGAACAAACCGGTTTCCCTGTTTTGGTTCGCGCTTCGTTCGCGCTGGGTGGCAGTGGTGCTTCATGGGTGTATCATCCTGGTGAACTACCGGAAGCCGTCCGCAAGGCGATTGCCGAATCGCCTATCGGCCAGGCCTGGTTGGAAGAAGCCCTGCTCGGCTGGAAGGAATACGAGCTCGAGGTGATGCGCGATAAGGCGGATAACTTCGTGGTGGTCTGTACCATTGAGAATCTCGACCCGATGGGCGTTCACACTGGTGATAGCATCACCGTTGCCCCGGCGCAAACGCTCACCGACCGGGAGTATCAGGTCTTGCGTGATTTGGCACGGCGCGTGCTGCGCGCTGTGGGGGTGGAGACGGGCGGCTCGAACGTGCAGTTTGCTGTCAATCCGCGTGATGGGCGCGTGGTGGTGATTGAGATGAATCCGCGCGTCAGCCGCTCTTCGGCGCTGGCAAGCAAGGCCACCGGCTTCCCGATTGCTAAAATTGCCGCGTTGGTGGCGGTTGGTCATACGCTGGATGAAATTACTAACGACATCACCGGTCAAACCAAAGCCTCCTTTGAGCCATCTCTGGATTATGTGGTGGTCAAAATTCCGCGCTGGGCGTTCGAGAAGTTCCCCGGCGTGGACCCGGTGTTGGGTGCGCAGATGAAATCGGTGGGGGAGGTGATGGCGATTGGGCGCACTTTCCCGGAAGCGTTGAATAAGGCGGTGCAGTCGCTGGAAATCGGCGTGGATGCGCTGGACGGCAGCGGACCGAACAGGCCGGTGTTGTCTGTCCCGGAGACGCTTGACACGCTGAAGGTTCCCACTGCAGACCGGCTCTTTCGCGTTTACCGTGCGATTCGGCAGGGGATGGATTTAGCAGAAATCAGCCGTGTGACAGGTTATGATTTGTGGTTCTTGGTCCAAATGCGGGAGATTGCGGATTGTGAATTAGGAATTGCGAATTGCGAGCCGGATGAATTGAAGTCTGTGTTGTTCGCTGCCAAGCAGATGGGATTTGCGGATTCTCACATTGCCCGGCTGGTCAATTCATCATTCATCACTCATCACTCATCATTCATCATTCATCATTCATCATTCGAACTGCGCCAGTTAAGAAAGTCATTGGGTATCCTGCCCACCTTTCAACGCGTTGATACCTGTGCGGCTGAATTTGAAGCTCAAACGCCGTATCTTTACAGCGCTTATGAGATGGAGGATGAAGCCAGGCCGACCGGTCGCCAGAAAATTCTAATTTTGGGCGGTGGGCCGAACCGGATTGGTCAGGGAATCGAGTTTGACTACTGCTGCTGTCAGGCGGCGTTTGCGCTTTCGAAGATGGGTTTTGAAACCATCATGTACAATTGCAACCCCGAAACGGTCTCCACCGATTACGACACGGCTGCTCGGCTATACTTTGAACCGCTGACGTTGGAGCATGTCCTGAACGTCATCGAGCGTGAACAGCCGGAGGGGGTCATCGTGCAATTCGGCGGGCAGACGCCGCTTAACTTGGCAGCGGGGCTGAAAGCGTCGGGTGTGAACATTCTCGGCACCTCGCCCGAAGCCATCTGGCTGGCAGAGGACCGTGAAGCATTTTCGGAATTGCTCTCCCGGCTGGAAATTCCCCAACCAGAACATGGAATCGCCCGCTCGGTGGAAGAAGCCCGCGAGGTGGCAGGGCGAATCGGGTACCCGGTTCTGGTTCGGCCTTCGTTTGTGCTGGGTGGGCGGGCAATGGCGTTGGTAGAGAGCGAGACTCAACTGGCAGGGTTCATCCAACAGGCGATGGAAGCCGCGCCCGGACAACCGATTTTGATTGACCGCTTTTTGGAAGATGCTTTTGAGGTGGATGTGGATGCTCTGGCGGATGGCGAGCGGGTGGTGATTGGGGCGATTATGCAGCACATTGAGGAAGCAGGCGTGCATTCTGGCGATGCAGCTTGTGTTTTGCCACCGTATAAGGTCAGCGCTTATTATTTGGAGATGATGCGTGAATATACTGTGCAGTTGGGGTTAGCCTTGGGTGTACGTGGGTTGATGAACGTTCAGTTCGCGTTGAAGGATGATGTGGTGTATGTGCTAGAGGTTAATCCGCGTGCTTCGCGGACGGTGCCGTATGCCAGTAAGGCCACCGGTTTGAATCTGGCTTATCTTGCGGCGCAGGTGATGGCCGGAAAGACGCTTGCGGAACTGGGCGTGACGCAAGAGCCGCGTGTGGATGGCTTTTTTGTCAAAGAAGCGGTGCTGCCTTTCAAGAAATTGCCCGGTTCGAGTGTGCTGCTTGGCCCGGAGATGCGCTCCACCGGCGAGGTGATGGGGCATGCCGCGCATTTCGGCCATGCTTTCGCCAAATCACAGATTGCGGCGGGTATGCCGCTGCCGCTGGGGGGGGCGGCGCTCATCAGCGTGAATGATTACGATAAGAGTGCGGCGCTCAAAATTGCGCGTGATTTGCATCGGCTGGGGTTTGCGTTGTACGCTACGTCGGGGACGGCGCAGTTTTTTCAGAAGGTTGGTTTGCCGGTGCAGACGGTGCGTAAATTTGCCGAAGGATCGCCGCATACGGTGGATTTAATCCGCAATGGGCAGGTGCAGATGGTGATTAACACTCCGTTAGGGCAGAACGCTCACGCTGACGGGGCGGAAATCCGTGCGGCGGCGGTGGCGATGAACGTTCCACTGCTCACCACGCTTTCGGCGGCTTCTGCGGCTGTTGCAGCCATCCGCACGCTGCGGCAGAATGAATTGAGGTATCGGAGTTTGCAGGAACATTTCTCTAAATGATGAATGATGAATGCGGAATGATGAATGTGGAATGCGGAATGATGAATGTGGAATGCGGAATGATGAATGTGGAATGCGGAATGATGAATAGTGGAATGCGGAATGATGAATATGGGAGCAAATCATGGCGCACGATGCAACTGATTTACGGATACGGACCAAGAAGTTTGCCTTGCGAATCATCAAGCTGTATCAAAGTTTGCCGAAAAGCGGCGATGCACAGGTGATTGGAAAGCAGGTTTTGAGAAGCGGAACTTCAGTTGGCGCGCAGTATCGTGAAGCCTGTCGCGCAAAGTCTACAGCAGATTTCATCAACAAGATGGAAGGCAGTTTGCAGGAACTTGACGAAACGGCCTATTGGCTGGAATTACTTATCGAAGGGAATATCGTCAAACCTGAACTCTTGAACGATTTACAAAAGGAAACAGATGAATTGATTGCTATTTTTGTATCATCCGTCAGAACTGCGAAATCGAATAAACAATAAGGGTGAATGCAGAATGCTGAATCCTGAATCCATTCATCATTCATCATTCATCATTCATCATT
>QEXW01000026.1 GCA_003130845.1 Anaerolineae bacterium | reverse complement strand
GTTGGGGTGAAGGTTCGGGTAACGGTGGGGGTGCGCGACGGGGTAGGTGTGCGGCTTGGGGTGAAGGTTTGCGTAACGGTGGATGTGCGTGACGGGGTGGGCGTTCGGGATGGAGTGAGTGTGCGCGTAGGGACGCGCGTATCAGAGGGGATGGGCGTTTTGGTGATGGAAGGCGTTCTGGTTGGCCAACGGGTATCGCTTGGGCGCATAGATGGTGTGACGGTTGGCGTGCGGGAGACGGTGGGAGTGCGTGTGATGGTGGGAGTGCGTGTCTCGGTCGGTGTACGGGTGATGGTTGGGGTGCGAGTGATGGTAGGCGTTAGCGTGATGGTGGGTGTGGGGGAGATGGTTGGGGTTCGAGAAGGAGGTGGTGTGCCAGGTGCAAGCGGCACAAAGCGCACAGCATCTGCGGCGAGTTCTAGGCTATCGGCCTCTGCGCTCATATCCTGTGTGCGGTTGCCGAGTTGCACATATTCTAGGGAGGTACCATCGAATGCGTATTTTCCGATATACACCCAGCCATCTGGTACATTTAGGTTGGGAAAGACGGCCTGATTGACGACAACCGTATCGGTTTCCCCGCTGTGAAGGATGGCATACATCGCGCCGCGGCTGGTGGCACGTACCCCAGGAATGCGAACGTAGATGGCATAGGTGCCTGCGTCTGAGCCGGGCGGCAGTTTCCAGCGTGCACGGCATGTGTCGGCTCCGCCAGTGGTGGGGCGGGTGGTTAACATGCGTCCGTTATGACTGTTGGCGCTGCTGGTGTAAACGATGGTCCAACAATTTTCTGGAATTTGGTCAAAGCGTGCATCTAGGTCATCTACCAGGATGCCTGTCGGCGGCGTGGTTGGCGTGGGTAAGGGGTCGCCGCTCGGGTAAACATTACGAGGATAGCCGCTGATGTCGGGGTATTGTACCCATAAGGACTCACGCTGATTGTGCGGCCAGGGGGAATCGCCGGGGCCAATCCAGCCGTATGGGTCCACTGCTCGATTTTGCGGGTTGGTGACGCGAAAATGTAGATGTGGCCCGGACGAATTGCCCGTGCTACCGCTGATGCCAATCACATCGCCGCGTTGGATGTCGGCACAGCCGATGGTAGGGCAAGACTGTACGGCGATGGCGCTCATGTGTCCGTACCAGGTGTGATAGCCGTTTAGGTGACGCAAGCGGACAAAGATGCCTAAATTGGCGCTGTGGTCTTGTGGGTTATACCAACCGGCATACACCACCTGGTCTGAATCGGCAGCGGCCAGCAAAGGGCGGTAACTTAGGCCGTAATCTATGCCATCGTGGCCGTTGTACCATAGATAAATGCCGAGTTGGTAACTCCAGTAGCTGCCAAACCCCTGGTCGCAGATGCCGTTGGGGGGCGGCGTGCCAAGGGGTGCTGGAGCCGGGCAGATTTTGTTTAATACCTCGCCCGCGTAGGTGATAATTTTGTTATCGCTCAGGCTATAGTTGGGGGCGCTATGGTCAAAAATTGATTCTTCTGATGACCGCCCATAGTAAGGTGGATAGAGAAAAGGGCTGATGGTTTGAGGCTGAGAACGAGCTAGAACCATTTGCCAGCTGCCAAGTACAAGCGCTCCAGCCAAAATGGTGTAGAGGGTGAATAACATGGGCCGGCGTGAGTACATAAGGACTTATTCCGAGCGCAGGGTGGCCAGCACGGCTTCGGCCTCTTGAATGCACCGTTCTGGTTGTTCTTGAAAGTTGACTTGAAATCCAGTGACGATTTTTCGGTCACCGCCCACGTAGGCAACAAACTCTAACACCCCATTGCGTGTGACGGTATGCACATCGAAATCGGCCCCACCGATGGTGCGGAATTCATGCGTCACTTGCCAGCCGCTGGGTAAGCCGCGTCCGCTCCAGGGCAAGATGGTGCAGTAGGGAATTTCGCGGTGTGCCAACACGGTTACGCCGAAATTGTCTTCGGTGAGTGCCCACTGGTCGGTATCGTAATCAACACGGAAGAGCAAGCCAGGGCGTGAGTCGGCGGGGTAGGTTGGTTCACCTCGCCAGGGCTGACGAGCACGTGCAAAAGGCTGCGCGGTGGGCAATTCTAGGGCAGGCAACAGCGTTTCGGTGGGGGTGGGGCCAGGCAAGGTGGCGGTGGCTTGGGGTAGGCTTTTCCAAGGCACAGGACTGGCTGTGCGGGTTATGGTTGGCGAGAGAGGCGTGCGGGTGCTGGTGCGTGGCACAGGTGTAGCCGTGAGATTGGGGTAAACGGTCATTTCCAAAAGTGAGCTGGCTGGTGTAACGGTGACCAGGCCCGGCACGGCGTGTGACGCGCAGGCGCTCAGTAACAAAGACAGCACCAGGAGAAGTTTTTTAGCCATTAGCGAATCCAACCAGCACAACAAGCATTTGGCGCAATCGTCTCTTTCTGCTCGGTAATTACATTGTAGCGCCACACGGTGATTGTATCATTTTCGCGCACCGTAAAGGTCAGTAACTCGCCATCCGGTGACCAAGCAGGTGGTGTGACCATCACAGCAGGGTACACACTGACGATACCGCTCTGCAGGTCGTAGATAGAGAGGGTGCGGGAACGGTCATCGGCGGGGTCGGTGCGCCCAACAAAGGCGATTTTGTTCCCATCCGGTGCCCAGACGGGCGGATAACCGCGCCCTGCATCGGCTACGGCAATGTACATTGGGTTGCTTCCATCTGCGTTTACAATCCATAACTCTCCGGCTGGGTAGGCTTGTTGCGAATCGGGCATTTTGATGTATGCAATGTGGCTGCCATCTGGCGAGAATTGGGCCAGTGCGATGATATGCCGAGGCTCCAGCCAGAGTTGCGATGGGTTTTGGGCGTTTTCTGCGCCTAACCAGGTCTCGGAGCCGAAGCCAATCCCGTTGGAGAGTGAGTACAGCGTTTTTTTGCCATCGGGTGAAACGGCTAAATCATAGACGAAAGCGGAAATGGAGAGTTCCACGGCTTTTAGGGTTTCCACATCCACACGAATGATTTGGGGAAACGACAACATGCCGATTTTGAGATACACGGAACCGCCATCTGGGTGCCAGGCTAACAGACGGTTATCCAGCGTTTGGTCATTGATGGCCAGACGAATACGGCCGTTGGCGCTGTCGAACAATCCTACACGCGGGCCGGAGGGACAATCCCATTCAATCGCTAGCCATCGCCCGCGTGGCGCTGGGCGCAGGGCGTAAAACACACAATCGGCGGGGGCAGGCAGCCGGTAGGAACGATCCTCAAACAGGATGGATGTTGAATCCAGAGCATAGTAAAAAAAACCGGGTGTGTAGGGTGCATTGGGGTTGGCAGCTGGCCAACAGGCCGTGAGCCACAGACTTAGGAAGCAGCCGTGTATGAAGATTTTTATCCAGGCTAACCGGCGGTGACGAGAGAAAACAGGGAAGGTCATAGCGAGATTATAATTCGATAGGCTTTAGAATTAACCCAAGTTGTCACTTTGCAAAATTTGCACGAGTTTTAACGCAAAGTCGCAGAGTCGCAAACAAAAAATGAGAATCTGGGTGGATTCGTGCCTTTGCGTTAAAAACACTCGAACGCGACTCAAAACCAAAGGGTGCAACTTGAGTGAGAGTCACTTTTTAATCTCGGCGGTATCATGTTTTGGCGCCGTTTCTGATTGGGTATGAGGCGCAGAATTTTTAACCTGCTTCGCTTTGCGTTGCTCTGTTTGTTGGGCGCGGCGTTGTTGGTTGGGTTGGGTATCCTGCCGTATGTACGTGCTTATGGGTTGGTGCATCCCCAACGTGTGCCGATTGACCGCACGCCTTCCGCGCTTGGTTTGCCGTATGAAGAGGTGCTATTGCAGACCTGGGATGGCTTATCCCTTAGGGGCTGGTACATTCTACCCCGGAATGGGGTGGTGGTGATTGGCGTACATGGTATGGCCGGAAACCGTGCGCAGTTGTTAGAGGAGGCCGAATTTCTGTATGCCAATGGGTATGGCATTTTGCTGTTCGATGTACGCAATCATGGCGAGAGCGAAGGAGAAGTGACTACTTTGGGTTTACAGGAAGTCCGCGATGTGGCGGCTGCGGTCTCGTTCGTTCACCAGAAAGAGGGGAAGACCGTTAGGATGGCTGCGTTGGGGCAATCTATGGGGGCTGCAACGGTGTTGTTAGCGGCTGCCGAATTGCCAGAAATCGGTGCGGTGATTGCAGTCAGTCCTTATACCAGTTTAGAAGATAACCTGAATGAGGGTGTGCGCGCCTTGACCGGTTTAGACCCCCGCTTTTTTGGCCCGTTGGTCTTGTTTTGGGGGCAGTGGTTGGCCGGGTTGGATATTTCCGCTGTTCGCCCGATTGATGTGATTGGCCAAATTAGCCCACGAGCCGTCTTGTTGATTCACGGCGCGCAAGATACCACGTTACCGGTGCGTAACAGTTATCAGTTATATCAAGCGGCCGGCGACCCAAAAGAACTGGTTGTGTACCAAACGGTGGGACATGGTGGCTTTATGACGCAAGAGCCGAACAGGTATCGGCATACGATTCTGGATTTTTTAGAGAGGTATTTGCTTTCCCGCTGATTTTGGAGACCTTATTAAACTCTAATCAGATTCATACAATGTCATTTTTCGCTTTTTTGGTAAAATTCATTCTAGACCGTTCTTGTCGAATTGGTCAAGGAGAATTGTATGTCTGGTATGGAACGATTTACCCAGCGCGCCCGCCGTGTGTTGAGCTTGGCACATGCCGAGGCTGAACGTGCGCGGCATTCGTTCATTGGAACGGAGCATTTACTGATTGGGCTGATTGAAGAAGAAGGCGGTGTGGCCGGGCGAGTCTTGCGCGAGATGGGCTTTGAGCCGAATCGTGTGCGTGAAATCATTTATCGCCTAACCGGCGAAGGTCGTACGCCGCCTGGAGAGAAAATCGAACTCTCTAACGATACGCAGCAGGTTTTAGAATATGCAGTGGATGAAGCCCGCCGTATGGGCCATCACTACATTGGCACAGAACATCTGTTATTGGGCTTGATTCGCACCGAAGGAACAGCGATGGAAGCCTTGCGTCGCTTGGGTGCTACCCCGGATGAAATTCGCCGTCAGACGCGGCGCATTTTACAAGAGTCTTCTTCGCCGAACTTACCCGCTGCCCCGGCTGGACGAGAGCCAGCGCGTGCGGGTGCCTCTCAATCCCAGCAAGCGGCGAAAACTCCCTTGGTGGACCAATTGGCCATTGACCTGACCGCCAAAGCCGAGCAAGGCAAGCTGGACCCGGTGATTGGTCGGCAGATGGAAATTGAGCGCGTGATTCAAATTTTGGCGCGCCGCACCAAGAATAACCCAGCCCTCATCGGCGAGCCGGGGGTGGGTAAAACTGCCATTGTGGAAGGGTTGGCCCAGCGTATTGTGGATGGTGATGTGCCGGCACCGCTCATGAACAAGCGTGTCTTGCAGTTGGATGTTGGTTCTTTGGTGGCCGGAACGATGTATCGTGGTCAGTTCGAAGAGCGCCTGAAGCGGGTGATCGAAGAACTCAAGCAATCGGGCGCTATCTTGTTTATTGATGAAGTTCACATGTTGGTTGGCGCCGGTGCGGCCGGTTCGAGTGTTGATGCGGCCAATATCCTCAAGCCAGCCCTTTCGCGCGGCGAATTGCAAGTGATTGGCGCGACTACGTTAGAAGAGTATCGCAAGCACATCGAATCCGATGCTGCTTTGGAGCGGCGCTTCCAGCAGGTGCAAGTGGATGAACCTTCGGAATCAGAGACCATCGAAATCCTGCGTGGGATTCGCAGCGCGTACGAGGAACATCACAAACTGATTATTTCCGATGAAGCGCTGGAGGCTGCGGCACATCTCTCTAGCCGATATGTCACCGAGCGGTTTTTGCCAGATAAAGCCATTGACCTCATTGATGAATCAGCCTCGCGCGTGCGTATGTACAAATCCCCGGCAGCCAAGCAGGCCAAAGACCTGTTTAGCCAATTACGGGAAGTACGTCAGAACCGCGCTTTGGCAATGGAGGAAGGCAACCCGGAGGAGGTACGTTTTTGGCAGGAGCGCGAAATTGCCATTGAAAATCAATTGGAGCGTTTGCGCACCGGTTGGGACCGTGCCAACAGCCCAGTAGTCACAGCCGAAGACATTGCCGAGGTCATCTCGATGTGGACGGGTGTACCGTTAATGCAGATTGCAGAAGAAGAATCGCAGCGCCTGTTACGGATGGAAGAAGAACTTAAGAAGTCCATCATCGGGCAGGATGAAGCGATTGCAGCCATCTCACGTGCTGTGCGCCGGGCGCGGGCCGGCCTGAAAGACCCGCGCCGTCCGATTGGGTCATTCATCTTCTTGGGGCCAACCGGCGTGGGTAAGACCGAGCTGACCAAAACGCTGGCTAAATTTATGTTTGGTTCCGAGGATGCCGCTCTACAACTCGACATGTCTGAGTTTATGGAGCGCCATACCGCCAGCCGGCTGGTCGGTGCTCCCCCTGGCTATGTTGGCTACGAAGATGCCGGTCAACTGACCGAAGCCTTACGGCGCCGCCCCTATTCGATTGTCGTCTTTGACGAAATTGAAAAAGCGCATCCTGAAGTTCACAACATGCTCTTGCAAATCATGGAAGAGGGGCATCTTTCGGATGCCAAAGGCCGTAAGGTGGATTTCCGCAACGCGATTATTGTGATGACCTCGAACGTGGGCGCGGATATGATTAAAAAGCAGGCTGCGCTGGGCTTTGCGCTCAAGCGCGATGAAGCCACCGAAGAACGCCTAAGTTACGAGGACATGCGCAAGAAGTTGACCGAAACGCTCAAGCGCGCTTTCCGCCCCGAATTTATCAATCGCCTAGATGGTGTGATTGTCTTCCGCGCGCTCAACAAAGAAGATATTCAGAAAATCGTCAAACTGGAATTGGACAAAGTGGCCTCGCGCCTGGCCGAGCATAATATCACTCTCACCGCCACACCAGAAGCCCTGGCCAAATTGGGCGAGGAAGGCTACGACCCCGAAATGGGCGCCCGTCCATTGCGCCGCGTGATTCAGCAAAAAGTGGAGGATAAACTCTCTGACAATTTGCTCGCCGGCGAATTCAAAGACGGCGATTCGATTGTGGTTGAACTTACGCCAGAGGGCGAAATTGTCCTAAAACGGCTGGAATCCCCTGAAGCGCAGGGACAGCCAGAGATGGCAACTTAACGCAAAGTGTGTAACACAACACATGGGGCGGGTGCTAAACCTGCCCCGCTTTTTTCTATAATCTGAAGGAGTAGGTATGCACACCCAAACTGCTATTTTAGCCGGTGGATGTTTCTGGTGCTTAGAAGCGGTTTTTGATGAATTGCAAGGTGTGATTTCGGTCGAATCCGGTTATTCGGGTGGACACATCCCCCATCCCACGTATAAACAAGTGTGTAGCGGCGAAACCGGCCATGCCGAAGTTGTGCGAGTCACCTTTGACCCGACGGTTATTTCGTATCGTGACCTATTGCGGGTGTTCTTTGCCATTCATGACCCGACGACCCTCAACCGCCAAGGCAATGATGTTGGCACGCAATATCGTTCGGCCATTTTTTACGTAGATGAGGAGCAAAAACGGACGGCAGAAGAGGTGATTCAGGAGTTGACCGAAGCCAAATTATGGCCCCATCCGATTGTGACGGAAGTCACCCCCTTTGACACGTTTTATTTGGCCGAGGACTATCACCAGGAATACTTTGCTCACAATCCGTTTCAACCGTACTGTATGGCGGTGGTGGCCCCCAAAGTGGCAAAATTTCGCAAGCAATTTGTGGACCGATTGAAAAAATAGCCACTTGGCAGATGAAAACAGGCGGGAGCCAAATCCCGCCTGTTTTTATCTCTTCACTCAGTTTTGACAGCGCCAATAATGTAGCCTTTTTTCTGAATGGCCGTGATAATTTCCGCCTCGCTGACCAGTTGTTCATCAAACGTCACGGTCATTTCGCCTGTTTTGTAACTGGCGCGCGCCGAGCGTATGCCGGGCAGTTTGTCCTCGATTGATTCGAGGATGATGGCGCAATTGGGACATTCCATGTTGGTGATACGGTAGGTTTTGGTTTGCATATCACTTGAATTCAATCAAGCCTGTGTACATACCCATCGAGCAGGTGAAGCGCATGGTTGTGCCAGCCGGTTGGGGTGGAATTTGTACTGTCTCGGTTCCGCTAACAGGCAGCAGGACATAGTATTTGAGTGCCGGGATGACAAAATCGCGCGCGCAGGAGGTGGTGTTTTCGGTGATGATGGTGAGCGTGATGGGTGAATCGGCGCGGGCGGTCAGCCGGGCCGGGACATAGCCGTTATTTTCGGCTTGCAGGGTAAGCGTATCGGCGGCTTCGGCTGTGGAGGCGTTGGCCTGTTGTGTGGTCAATATCCCCGAAACGGAAGGCGCCCCGAGCAGATTGAGCGCATTATCAAAGGTGACTAGTCCTAAGAACAAGACCACGATGGCCACAAAGCGCATGAAGTGCTTTTCGAGTGTGGCACCCACTTGGGTGGCAAAGTAGGCGATAAAAAAGAATACCGGGCTGGTGCCAAGTGTGAAGGCAAACATGAATAGAGCAGCGCTTAAGGGGTTACCCAAGCCGAGAGCGGCCGCCATCATGGCTTGCGTTACACCACAGGGGATGAAGACGGTCAGCGCGCCGAGGAAAAGAGGCGTGGCTGTATCGGGGCCGGCGGTTGTTTCGTTGCGCACTGCGGTTTTCCGAATCGCGCGGGTGATGAAGCGGGGCGGCTCGATGACAAAGTTGCGGAAGAAGGGATGCACATTGAGCATACGCAACCCGTTGCCAACCATGAAAATGGCAATCACAATCATCAATCCGGCGCGTGTGATGGGGTCGAAAGCCAAAAAGGAACCAAGCCAGCCTAACAGCAAGCCGAGCAGGGTATAGGCAACCAATTTGGCAGATAGGAAGAGCAGAATGGGCAGAGCAGCATTCGGACGCTTGGGGCGGATGGGGTGTTTTGCTTTTTTGGGTGGCGCCGAGGGGGTCTGGAGCAAGTCACGTTCGATTTGATTGGCCAAAGAAGAGGCCAGTAAGCCGCCCTGCACCGCTAAGCAGGACAGTCCGCCTGTGGTTAAACCGGTGATAAAGGCTAGGAGATACTGCTCAATCATATTTAGCGCTTTCCGCCATCCCAGACAATGAACGGCATATTGACCACAATGCCAGGCACTTCGATGGTGACTTCACCGGCTGATTGTGCGGCTTCTACTTCTGCTGCCGATTTCAGCAGGCGGGCTTTGGATTCATCCACCCACTTGACCAAGTGGATACTGCGCAAGGGGGTGTAGTCTGGCGAACCAGGCGGATTATCAAAGACATCTTCCTGAAATCCGAAAGGCCCTTTACCGGGTAACCCGTTTTGGAAGACATATACTTTTCCCAGCGCTGCTTGCGGCACATTTGCTAGCGACGGAACATATAACACGGGTGAACGCATCATGTTGGTGAGCGTTTCAGCCACGCCAGGGTCGGATGCTTCGGTATGGACGAAGTAGATTTCTTTACCATCCGCATAGGCCAAGCCTGCCGGTAATTCTGCTTTGGCCGGGCCGCTGGCAGGAGCAGCGCAAGCCGAAAGAACAAAGAGCAACAAAATGCTACTCATGAACCAAGGAAGGGGTTTCACGCTAAGAATTTCCTTTCTTTCTTTGTTGGTGCCAAAGCATGGAGAGAGGCTATCATGTCAGTCCAATCCGTCTCCTGCGCAGGCGCAAGGAGTTGGAGACCACGAACACACTGCTAAAGGCCATGGCGCCGGCGGCCAGCATGGGGTTAAGTAGCCCAAGTGCGGCGGCGGGGATAAGTAAAACATTGTAGAAGAAGGCCCAGAACAGATTTTGTTTGATGGTGCCGAGCGTGAGGCGCGAGAGCGCGATGGCGCGTGCCACACCACGCAGGTCGCCGCGGATTAAGGTCACCGGAGCAGCCGCCATGGCTACATCGGTGCCGGTGCCAATCGCAAACCCGACATCCGCTTGCGCCAACGCCGGCGCGTCATTGATGCCATCTCCGACCATGGCTACCAGATGGTCGGCAGATGTTTGCAATTCTTTGATTTTGGCTGTTTTGCCATCCGGTAGAACTTCGGCGATGACTTCTGCAATGCCTGCTTGCCGAGCAACGGCTTGGGCGGTTTTTTGGTTATCACCGGTGAGCATAATCACTCGCAGCCCCATGCGGCGCAGTTCCGCAACGGCTTGGATGGCGTCCTCTTTAAGAGTATCGGCAACGGCAATGACGGCGGCGGCTTCTCGATTGATGGCAACCAGCATGGCCGTTTTGGCTTCGGCTTGCAAACGCTGGATTTCGTTCTCCAGCCCGTTGAGCCGGTAACCGCATTTCTCCATCATGCGCAGATTGCCTACGGCTACTTGCTGTCCATTCACTTCGGCTTCGACGCCATGCCCGGCCTCGGACTGAAACGCCAGCGGCTCAAACAAGGTTAATCCTCGGGCGGTTGCTTCGGCCCAAATGGCTTCGCCGAGCGGATGTTCGGAGCCTTGTTCCACCGAGGCGGCCAAGGCCAGCACCTCGTTTTCGGTCAGGTGTGGCTGTTGGCCGAGGACGATGTCGGTCACTGCGGGTTGGCCTCTTGTGACGGTGCCTGTTTTATCCAGCACAACCACCGAGACTTTGCCGGCCCGCTCTAAGGCTTCGCTGTTGCGGAAGAGGATGCCCAATTCGGCGCCTTTGCCGGTGCCGACCATGACGGCCGTGGGGGTTGCCAGGCCGAGGGCGCAAGGGCAGGCGATGACTAGAACTGCTACCATGTTGATGAGAGCGCGGGTGAAAGCAGTGGTATCCGCATTGACCGGTGGAGGGGGCGCAAAAAAGTACCAACCCACAAAGGTCAGCAAGGCCAGACCAATCACAACCGGTACAAAGATGCTGGAAACTTGGTCTGCTAGCTTTTGAATGGGCGCTTTGCTGGCTTGTGCTTCTTCTACCAGGCGGATAATTTGCGCTAAGGCGGTTTCTTTGCCTACACGAGTGGCTTCAAATTTGAGAAAGCCTTGTTTGTTGATGGTCGCGCCGATGAGCGGGTCGCCGGGTTTTTTCTCCAAGGGTAACGATTCGCCTGTCAGCATCGATTCGTCTACCGTGGAGCGACCTTCGATGACGACACCATCTACGGGGATTTTTTCACCCGGGCGTACCAGCACCACGTCACCCACGCGCACATCTTCCACCGAAACTTCGGTTTCTATGCCTTGTCGAATGATGCGCGCGGTTTTAGCGCGTAAGCCCATCAACTTTTTAATGGCTTCGGAGGTGCGTCCTTTGGCGCGTGCTTCGAGAAATTTGCCCAACTTGATGAGGGTGATGATGACAGCGGCGGTCTCGAAATACACATGCCCCTCTAACCAACCGAATGTAATCGGCAGAGAGTAGAGATAGGCTGCCGAGGAGCCCATCGCAATCAACACATCCATATTGGCGGCGCCGTTGCGGATGGCTTTGTATGCGCCAAGATAATATTGCCAGCCAACGTAGAATTGCACCGGGGTTGCCAGGGCAAGCAGTAACCAATTGAACCACCAAGCGCCAGGGTACATGCCCATCATCAAGTACATTTTCTGGTAATTCGGTGCGTAGAAGAAAGCCGGTAACAGCCCGGCATCTTTGCCCATTGAGAGCAGAAAGAGCGGCACGGTGAAGAAAAGGCCCACCAGAAGCAAATGTCGTTGCCAGGCAATTTCTTGCTCGCGGGCGCGGGCTTCGGCGTCTTCGGCCTGACCACCGAGTTCAAGCGCTTCGAAGCCGGCGGCGCTGATGGCACGCCGAATTTCGGCCTGGCTGATGATGGTGGGAATGTAACGGATGCGCGCTTTTTCGTTGGCATAGGTCACACTGGCTTCTAGGACGCCTTCTAACTTGGCGAGCGCTTTTTCTAGCCGCCGAGCGTCATTGTCATCTGCCAGGCGTTTGATGACTAGTTCTGCTTCTCCGGTGGCAATGCCATAGCCAGCACGCTCGACCCGTGCAATCAGGTCAGCCAGCCCGAGTTTGGCAGCATCAAATTCCACCGTGGCGCGTTCGGAGGAAAGATTGACGGTTGCTGCCGAAACGCCATCTAGTTTTTTTAAATTGCGCTCAACAGTTGCTACACAGTTGGCGCAGGTCATACCAGTAATGGGGAGCGTAAGAGATTTGGGCATAGGGCTGAATCGCTAGGCGCAGATGTTTTAGGTGGCGCGTGGGACGGGTTAAAGGGCTAGTCCGACCGGTGGGTAGTTGATTTCCGTCAACAGGGCTTTGATTTTTTCTTCGTTGGCGGGCGCGTCGAAGGTGATAAGCACGCTTTTGGTCTCTGCGCTGGCGCGCACTTCTTGTACGCCTTCCAGTTCGATGAGTTCTGTCTGGATGGTGTGGACGCAATGTCCACAGGAGATGTTGGGAACAGAATACTTAACAGTTGTCATGCTTTTTCTCCTTTTTTGGAATGGAATTCTGAATAGGATTACACCTTGTTCGCCATCTCGAAGACTTCCGCGATTTCGTTCAGTACGCGTTCGCGTTCTTTGGGGTCTTCTCCTTGAATGGCGGTGATGACGCATGAGCGTAGGTGTTCTTCGAGAATCTGGGAACTGACTTTGTTGAGCGCGGCTTCGACCGCTTGAATCTGGCGAATCAGGTCAATGCAATAGGCGCCTTCTTCGGCCATGCGCACAATCCCGCGCACATGTCCTTCAATGGTCTTGAGTCGCCGCACTACAGGTTCACTGGCCATGTCTCTTTCTCCTTATCCCCCCCCAGGGGGGTGGGGTATCTATATGGTATCAAATAGCAGGCAGTATGTCAATACAAAAATCCTGTTGAAACACAAACTGAAGCCAAACTCGTGGAAAATGTGCTTGTAAATCGCCCAGCAACGGCGTACACTAACATTATCTTCACTACTGAACTCAGGAGGATAACCATGCCCGCTTTGAATCGCGTCCAGCTAATTGGGTATTTGGGCAAAGACCCGGAAACCCGTTTCACCCCGACCGGCAAGAAAGTGACGCATTTTAGTCTGGCTGTCACCCAGCGTTGGAAGAGCGCCGGGGAGACCAAAGAATATACCGAGTGGATTAACGTTGAAGCCTGGGGACGGATTGGTGAAATCTGTGACCAATATCTCAAAAAGGGCAGTTTGGTGTATCTGGAAGGGCGTTTGAAGACGGATAAATACGAAGACAAAGGGGAAACCAAGTATTTTACGAAGGTGGTTGCTTTGTTATTGCAAATGCTCGACCGTAAGCCAGCCGAAGAACCCGTGCTAACGGTGGAAGAGGACGCTGGGGAGTACGATGTGTAACAAAGCAGGCGTTTATCTGCCGGGTACGGGCAAATGAACAGTGAATAGACTTCCTTGTCCCGGCGTGCTTTGGGCGCTGATGGTGCCCCCGTGCGCGGTGATAATTTCTTTTGCAATGGAAAGCCCCAAGCCGGCGCCATGTGATTTGCTGTTCTGTCGGGATGGATCGGCCTGATAGAAGCGCTCGAAAATGTGCGGCAAGGCTTGGGGTGGAATGCCCGCGCCGTTATCTTGGATGCGGAGTTCGATGGTTTCGCCGCGCTGCAGGGTACTCAGTGTCACCTGTCCACCGGCCGGTGTGAATTTGAGGGCGTTATCTAACAAATTGTCGAGAACTTGTGCCAGGCGGTCACCATCGCCGGCGAGGCTGGGGAGGGGAGTGAGTTGCAAGTGCAATTGTACGCCGGCGGCTTGGGCGCGCCGTTCAAACCGTTCTGCTGCGCTGCGTGCTAGTGCATTTAGGTCGAGGGGGTCGTGCTTGAAGTCGGCCAGGCCGGAATCAAGCCGGGCCAGGTCGAGCAGGTCGAGCGCCAGGCGGTGCAGGCGGGCGGATTCGTCGTAGATGATTTGTGCGGCTTGCCGTTGGGCTTCAGGAGTATCTGCGGTGCCATCTAGGATGGCTTGGGCAAAGCCTTGGATGGATGTGAGTGGGGTTTTTAATTCGTGCGAGACGTTTGCTACGAACTCGCGCTGCGCTTTTTGTCCGGCTTGTACGCGGGTGGTCATTTGGTTGAAGGCGTGCAGTACCGCGCGCACTTCGTGAGGGCCTGTCACCGGCAGAGTGGGTGCATTTTGACCGGAAAAGGAGCGGGCGGCGTTCACCAGTTGCTGGAGGGGGTCGGCTATCCAGCGCGCTAACCAAAATGCCAGCCAAAGGGAAAGGGCTAAAGCGGCAAAACCGCCAATCATTAAGGGAGGCAGAATCTCGTCTTTTAGCAAGGCCAGTAGAGGGGGCTGCGGGCGTGGCACGGCAAGGACTAGAATGTTACCATTTTCGAGGCGCTGGGTTTTGAACAGCCAGGGATTGCCCTGGGAGTCGTAGGTCGTTTGATTCAGGCGCGTTAGGCGGCTTAGGTCAAGGGCCAGGGAGAGCGGTTGAGAATCAACCAGCACCTGGCGTTTTTCATCCAGCAACAGAATACGCGTTTCTAGTTGTTTCCCCTGCCGGATGAGAAGTGTTCTTAGCCGTTCGAGGGGCAGGTTTTCCCATTCGTTACGCCGGGCGAGTAAAATCGTTTGCACCGTGTTCAATTGGATGCGTGCCTGACGAGAAGCCAGGGGATTGCGGATGACGTAGACCAGGAAGGCTGTTGCCACTACGAACAATGCTACGCCGATTAATAATGCGTAGGTCAGCCACAAGCGGGAACGAAGGGAGGAGAACATGGCACGGTAGAGCGCGGCTGGTGAACTAAGGTTTATGTATTTCGCAGGGTGAATTTGTACCCCACGCCGGTCACGGTCTCGATTTTCGTTTGGCTGGCAGCCAGTTTGCGGCGCAGTTGGGCAATGTGTACATCTACGGTGCGGGTTTGACCGTAAAAATCAAATCCCCAGGCCTTTTCGAGCAATTGTTCTCGGGTGAAAACGCGCTCTGGCTGCTCGGCCAGGGTGAGTAGCAGGTCAAATTCTTGGCTGCGCAAGTGGACCGGTTGTTGGTTGATGGTGACAGTTCGGCAGGCGGGGTCAATTTCCAGGTCGGCTAGGCGTAAGGCGAGGGTGGCATCGCTCGGTTTTTTGTCTAGCCGCCGTAAGATGGCGCGAACGCGCGCTGTCAGTTCGCGTGGATTGAAAGGTTTGGTGAGATAATCATCGGCGCCGAGTTCTAGGCCGAGAATTTTGTCGATGTCTTCATCGCGCGCGGTTAACATGAGAATGGGGGTTTCGTCCCCGGCGGCGCGCAAGCGGCGGCATACTTCGAAGCCATCTAACCCTGGCAGCATGACATCTAACACGACCAGGGCCGGGCGCAAGCGCTCGATGGTTTCGAGCGCTTGCAGACCATTGGTCACGGCCTGGGTGCGGAACCCATCTCGCTCTAGGTAGAGTTTGGCCAGCGAGAGGATAGATGGTTCATCATCTACCAGCAGGATGGTTTCCATGGGTTAGCGTAAGGCTGTGGCTTCGATTTCCACCAATCCACCTTTGGGCAAACCGGCAACCGCGATGGTGGAACGCGCTGGGGGGGCATCCGGGAAGAATTCGCTATAGACGGCGTTCATTTTGGGGAAATCGGCCATGTCTTTGAGAAAGACGGTGGTTTTGACGACGTTTTGCAGGCTGGAACCGGCGGCTTCTAGTATGTTTTTTAGGTTGGTGAGCGCCTGACGGGTTTGGGCGGCGACATCATCGGCGACCAGTTCGCCGTTGGCCGGGTTCAGCCCCAATTGACCGGAGCAGAAGACGAAGTTTTCGGTCTGAATGGCGACTGAGTAGGGGCCGATGGCTTGCGGGGCGTTTTCGGTGGTAATCACGTTTCGCATGGGGGTCTCCTGGTGGGCATTAAGATTTGGATTACATGGCGAGATGCCCCAATTCTAACAGGGAAAGTACCTGTCCTCCTACCTAGACCCTTGCGCAAGTGGTTGAGGTAGGAGGAGCAAGCTGCCTTGAGATGGTATGTTATTATGGATTACTCGGTTCTGTTTTTTGGGGGCGCAGAGTTTTCAGGGCTTCACGCAGGGCCTGGAGTGGTTCGCGGAGTGTTTGGCGGTATTGTTTGAGGCTCTCAGCCAAGGCTTGCACGGTTTGGCGCGCTTTTTCTAGGTCGGTTACTTTGCCGTTGGAGTCGAAGCCAGCCTGTGCTTGGACGAGGGCCAGAGCCTGCTGGTAGTATGGTTGGGCTTGGACGAGGGCTTGCTTGTAGGCTGCAAGCGCTTGTTCGACTGCGGAAACATCTTTGCCTTGTTCTTTGGCTTGCGCAATGCGTTCTTCAATGCCGGCGATGAATTCATCTTGGTATTCTAGGTTAATGCGAATGCGTTCGACAGCCAGTTTTTGGTTGGCAAAGGCCCATTCGAGGCGGGCTTTGGCGCGTTCTGGGCTGGGCGTGGATGGTGTGGAGGGGGTTTGCGGCCCGGCGGCCAGGACAGTTTGGGCAGGCAGCGCCAGCCAGACGAGCGAGAGCAGGGTGAAGAGCAGAAACAGTTTTTTCAGGTGGGTTTTCATCATTTGCCTCCGTAGGTTAGGTTGCTCTCATTGTAGGGGAGGCGGGTCAGCTGGGTGTGAAGAGGATGTAAAAAAGTTGTAAATTCTCAGTAGCGTTGGGTGCTGAGGTGGCAAATGGCGATGGCTAAGGCATCGGCGGCGTCATCCGGTTTAGGGATTTCTGGCAACGCCAGTAGAACGCGCACCATCTCTTGCACTTGGCGTTTTTCGGCCGAGCCATAGCCTGCTACGGCTTGCTTGACTTCGTTGGGGGTGTATTCGGCGACTTCTAGGCCGTTTTGTGCTAAGGCTAAGAGCAGCACGCCGCGTGCTTGTCCCACTGCCAGGGCGGTGCTGACGTTTTTTTGAAAGAAGAGTTTTTCTACGGCGGCGGTCTGGGGTTGATATGTTTTGAGTAAGTGGCTGAGTTGCTGGTAGAGCAAATCCAGGCGTTCGGCGGCGGGCAGGTGTTTGGGGGTGAGAATGACGCCAAAGTGAACGGCGTCTAGTGTGCCATCGGGGAGTTGGCGCACCAGGCCGTAGCCGGTGGTGGCTGTGCCGGGGTCGAGGCCAAGAGCAAGGGTCATATCGAAAGCAACAGGGCGGGTTTGTCCCCGCCCTGTGAATTTATTCTGCTTCGAGCGCCGCCAGGGCTTCTTCGGAAATCTTCAGGTTGTGATAGACGTTTTGCACGTCATCTAACTCTTCAATGGCTTCCACGAACTTGAGTACCTGGAGGGTCTCTTCTACGCCCAGTTCCAGGTCTTGTTTGGCCATCAGGCGCAGACCGGCTTCTTCGGGGCTGACTTTGGCGGCGTGCAAAGCATCGGAGATGGTTTTGAAGGCTTCGACCGGCCCGATGATTTCGACGTTTTCGCCATCTTCTTGCACATCATCGGCGCCGGCTTCAATGGCCAGTTCAAAGGCTTTTTCGTAGGAGAGTTGGCTGGAAGGGAAAGCGAAATACGCTTTGCGCTCGAACTGCCAAGCGACCGCGCCGGGTTCGGCCATGTTGCCACCGTTTTTGTTAAAGGTGTGCCGCATATCGGCCACGGTGCGGTTACGGTTGTCGGTAACACACTCAATCATGAGCGCCACGCCGTGCGGGCCGTACCCTTCCATGGTCAATTCTTCCAACGCGCTGCCTTCTTTATCTTCTCCCGTGCCGCGTCGAATGGCGCGTTCGATGTTTTCTTTGGGCATGTTGTTGGAGCGTGCTTTTTCAACAGCCAGTTGCAGGCGCACGTTGGCGTTAATATCGCCGCCCCCTAAACGTGCGGCCATGGTAATTTCACGCGCCAGGCGGGTGAATAACGCTCCCCGCTTCGCGTCTGCCGCGCCTTTTTTGCGGCGAATGGTAGCCCAATGGCTATGACCAGACATAAAACCGTTCTCCTTCTTCTTTCTCGAAACCCGCTTGGGTGGGGATTTGGCAATTAAGCGTACGAATTATATCACATGGCTTGGGCGAAGAATCCGATGCCCAGCGCTTTTGGCCCGGCGTGAACGACAATGGCCGGGGGCAACAGATAAATAGGGATGTCTTGCAGGCCGGTGCGGGCAGAGAGTTCCGATTGTAAGGCTTGGGCTTCGTCTTGGGCGTCAATGTGCAGGATGCACAGATGCGCATCGGCACTGCGTGCTTGTTCCGCAGCGATTTCAATCAAGCGGCCGACGGCGCGTTTTTTGGTGCGCTCTTGGTCGTATGGGGCTACTTGGCCTTCTTTGATTTGCAAAATGGGCTTTACCTGGAGCAATTCGCCTAGCAAAGCCTTGGCTGCGCCAATTCGACCGCCCCGTTTGAGATATTCGAGTGTATCGAGTACAAAGTAGGTACGTCCACGTGGTATCATGGCTCGCAGGCGTGTTTCAATTTCATCGGCGCTCTTGCCTTGTTTGGCCAGGTCATCGGCCAAGAGGGTGAGCGTTCCTTGGTTGCAGGCCAACGTTTGGGTATCGAGAATACGAATGTCGGCTGAGGGGAAGTCGGCTTTGGCGGTTTCCGCCGAGCGCACTGTGCCGCTGACGCGTGCGGAGGGAGCGATGACCAGCACCGTATCGCCGTTTTGGGCGGCTTCTTGGAAGATGGGGGTGTACAGATGCGGTGGGGGCGCGGCAGTTTTGGGGGTTTCACGGCCTGTTCGCAATTTTTGCAGGAAGGTGGCGGTGTCAATTTCGGTATCATCTCGGTAGGCCGTTTCGCCAAAAATGACGATTTGTGGAATGACCGGAATGCCGCGTGCGCGCATGATTTCTAGGGGGAAGCCAGTTAAGGTATCGGTGACGATGCGAATCATTGCTGCTCCTGTGCTAGGTGGAGAAGTGTTTTGCCTGCTTGGAATAAGGCATCGTAGCGTTGCTCTAGCAGCGCGTTGGTGCCACGCAGGCCTGCCACAACTTGTTCGGTCCATAGCAGGTATTTTTGTTTGCGTTCCAATCTCCACCGCCGCGGTGGAGCGTAGAGTAGGTCGTGCACGTTGCTGATTTTGTCGGCCAGTTTTATCAACTTGGCCTGGCGAGAAAGGTGTGGCGCTTGTTCGATTTGTAAACGCTTGCGGCGCATTTTGGGGAGCGATTTGTCGTCGGTCACTTCCAACACCAAGCCCAGCACTTTCTCGCCAAACGTTTGGCGAATCTCTTCGGGGGTGGTGGCGGTATCTTCGAGCGTGTCGTGCAAGATGGCGGCGGTGAGCGTGGCTATATCACGCACGCTGCCCACTTCCCAGAGCAGGCGGGCCACTTCCAGCGGATGATTGATGTAGGGCGAAAGTGGCGTATCTTTGCGGCGTTGGTCACGGTGTTTGAGGGCGGCGAAGTGAATGGCGGTGAGTAATTTGCCGGTGGGTTCATCAAAAACCTGCTCCATAGTCTCTCCTTTGTCTCATTCGGCCAAGCCGTTAAGGAAAGCCATTTCATCATCGGTTAGCATCAGCTCGGCTGCGGCCAGGTTTTCGGCCTGGTGCTGTGGGTTAAACGAGGTGGGGATGGTGATGACGCGCGGCTGGTGGACAAGCCAGGCCAGGCCCACTTGGAAGGGCGTCACCCCGCGCTGGCGGGCAAATTCAGCCAGTTTTTTCCCCTTAAAAAAGCGGCTTTTGACCGGTGAGTAGGCCGTCAGCAGAATGTCGTTTTTCTGACAATAATCCAGCACACCGTTTTTGACGTACGACCGGTCGGGGAGGCTGTATGGCACTTGGTTGGTCAGGAGCGGGGTTTCGGAAAGGGCGCAGGCTGCTTGGAGTAACTTGAGGTTGAAGTTGCTTACCCCCAAGTGTTTCACTTTGCCCTCGCGCACCAAGCGGTTGAGGGCGCGAAAGGTTTCCGGCAGGTTCATGTGGCGCTCTGGCCAATGGATGAGGTACAGGTCGAGGTAGTCTGTTCCTAGGCGGCGCAGGCTGTTCTCACAAGAGCGTAGGACATCGTCATAACTCAGGTGATTGGGGCTGACTTTGGAGGTGATGAACACGGCTTGGCGTGGCAGCCCGGCCTGGCGGATGGCTTGGCCGAGCAATTCTTCGGAATGCCCGGCGGCGTAGTATTCGGCTGTATCAAAGTGGGTGTAACCGAGTGCCAACGCCGAGCGTAAGGCCGCGAGCGAGCGCTCATCTTGGGATGGGTCGGCTGTGGCTTCGCCGCCAATGGTCCAGCATCCAAACCCGATTTTGGGAAGTGTGATGCCGTGTACGGTTTCAAATTTCATGAATTACTCCACGCTGAAATAAGGATGGCCCGGCCCGAGGGGGGAAAAGAATGTGCATGACTGTGAAATGCACAGATAAGCGCCCAAATTTTGTAGATTGCGGTGTTTTTTATGGCTCCAAACGGTGTTTGCCATCAGGAGGGTTATTCCGGCTCTATGGAGAAGTGCAGGGGGTAGCCTTCTAGGCCGGCGGCGAAGTGCGCTTTGTTTACCCGCGTTTGGGCTTCTTGCTTGGGGAGGGTTTGGACATAGGCTTGCCCCTCATAGTGAGCGGTCAGCATGACCGTCATGGCATCCGGTTCGGCGAGAAAGAAAATTCGCTCTAGGATGTATACAACGAAGTCCATGGGCGTTACATCATCGTTGTGGATGACGACGCGATAGAGCGGCTCCAGTTCGGTTTGGGGGCGCTCAATAACGCGTGGCAGAGAGCGTGACTGTGTGCCTGGCATGTGAAAATGATAACATAAATTTTGTTTACAATTCGTTGCTTGATTGCACGTTCCAAATGTTATAAGATAATGCCTGTATGAATCTCTTCTTCCCTCTAGGAGTAAACCATGTCCGAATCATCTCTTCCTGCTGAAGAAAAGCCTCCCAGTTGGCTGAAACCGGAAAAACCCTGGCTGGTGGCCGTGCTGGCCAATATCAAGGATGAAAATATTCCGCTTCCGGCGGATGTTGCCGCCGATGCCCTAGCTGATTATGACCACATCGAGACGATTGATTGTATTCGTGCTGCGATTGAAAGCGATGGGCACCGCACGGTCTTTATTCAGGCTGACCGCGAACTCCCCTATGCGCTGCGAGAAATTAAACCGGATATTTGTTTCAACATCGCCGAAGGACTAGGCGGTGATGCCCGCGAGGCGCAAGTGCCGGCTTTGTTGGAGATGTTGCGCATTCCGTACACACATTCGCGCGTGATGGCCAATGCCATTTCGCTCGATAAAACGCTCACCAAACGCATCTGGCGCGACCGCCGCTTGCCGGTGGCGCCCTTTCAGGAATTTATTGTGGGGGATGAATCTCTGCGGCCGGAACTGCGCTTCCCACTCTTTGTTAAGCCAGCACGCGAGGGGACCGGCATGGGGGTGGATGCCAAAGCGATTGTGGAAACTCCTGCCGAGTTGCGCGAACGTGTCAATTACATCATTCACACGTACCGTCAGCCCGCGCTGGTGGAGAGTTTCCTTTCTGGGCGTGAATTTACCTGTGGCCTGATTGGGCGCTGGGATGCTTGGAAGTATTCTCGCCACCCGGAGTGGTATGACGAGAAGCATGGGTATCATGTCTTTCCGGTGTTGGAACTGGATAGCAGCCGTTCGGTGACGCCGGGGATTTACAGCCAGGAATCCAAGTCGAAATCGGTCGGCGAGGAGGGTGCGCCTGGCTATATTTGCCCGGCAGATATTTCCCCGGAATTAACCAAAAAACTGCAGCAATTGGTGGTACGGGCGCACATGGCGATTAAGGCGATCGATGTTTCACGCACCGACATTCGCCTGAACGCGGAAGGGGAACCGATGTTGATGGAAATCAACACACTGCCCGGACTGACGCCCGGTTACAGTGACCTGTGCATTGAGGCCGCTGCCGAGGGGATTTCCTACGAGGATTTGATTTTGGAAATTTTATACCTGGGCGCTAGCCGGTGGGGAATGGTGGAAGCGCGCGCAACTCCGCTTCGAATGCCTAAGCGAACCGGTAGTTTAAAAACCGGCTCGCGCCGTTAAAGCGTGGTATAATACCGCCCGCTCTGATGGAGAGGTCGCGTAGCCTGGTTTAGCGCGCACGCCTGGAGAGCGTGTTTCCCGCAAGGGAACGCGGGTTCAAATCCCGCCCTCTCCGCCACGCAAACACCCCGTTGAGGGGTGTTTTTGTTTACCCGGAGGGGGAACGCGCGCCCCCATTGAGGGGATGATATTCAAATCCCGCCCTCTCCGCCACGCAAACACCCCGTTGAGGGGTGTTTTTGTTTACCCGGAGGGGGAACGCGCGCTGGGGCTAGCCATTCTGTTTGTGCTGAATAAGCAGCGCTGTTCCTGCCGAAAGCAAAAACATCACACCGAACATGCCCATCATGAGTAGATAGCCGGAATGGTCTGCGATGCGTCCCCCGATGTACGCGCCAATCGCACCGGCGCCGGCCCCGGCCAGGTTTTGTAGGCCCAGAAATTCCCCGGCGCGTTCTTTGGGGATAATCTCTGTGCCAAGCGCCCAAGAGGACACGTTGAACAGGGCATACGCTAAGCCGATGATTGCTGCGGCAACGTACATCAACCACAGGGTTGGCCCAAAAATCATCACCACCACACCCAAAGCGCCGATTAATCCGCCCAGCGCCGTCAACAGGCGCCGGTCAAAGCGGTCTGAAAGCCAGCCGGCGATTAACCCAAATATAATCACGAAGCCGCCCAGCACCATCGGCAGTTGCCCGGCCAGGGAGACGGCTTGCTTGACGGGTAAATCAAATTTTTCTTGAAAAAAGTACAACAAGAACGAAGAGATGTTGTTAATGGCCACCAACGCGGCTAGGCGGGAAATGATAAACCAAACGAAGGCTTGGCTTTGCCGCACAGAGGCATCCAGGTGTACGTAGAGCGCAGCAAAAATGCCTAGCACCACCGCTATCAGCATAGCGATGACACCAATTGCCCCGAACAGGAGTTGCGAGGCTCCCGGCAAAGCGGCAATGGCCCATTGCACGGCTTCGCCCAAACCTAGCACAATGCCGGTGAAAATCGCGGTCATCATCACCAGGCTCAGCAGGGGCTTCCAATCGAGTGGGGGCGGCGTTGTCTCCAGGCGCTTTTCGCGTACCAACATGGTTAGCCCCATGCAGGCTAGCATGGCTGTTGCTGTTACACCTAGTGCGAGCAGCAAATTGCCCCGGCTGACGATGGGTGCAATCACCAGTCCCACCAGCACCAACGGCAAAGGGATTTCTAACAGCATTTTTAGGCCTGAAGCAATGCCGCGCTTTTGTGGTGGCACAACATCGGGGATGAGGCCTTGCGTAGCAGCATGGGACATATTTGCCAGCACCATAGATGCAATGTATGCGGTGAACAGCACAGCGTAGCCGGTCATTCCCTCCAGGCCGGCAATCCAGGCCAAACCGAGGATGACGAACGATTCGAGTACCGCACCAATGAAAATAAAGGGACGACGGCGCCCCCATGCCAGCTGCGAACGGTCACTCAGCAGGCCGAATAAGGCCTGCGCCAACAAAGCCACCATCAGGCCCCATAGACGAATGGTGCCAAAATACGTTCCCTTTTGGGCTTCGCCTACAAAATTTTGTACCAGCAATGGCACAACCAGCCCGGCCAACACTTGGGAGCGCAAGGTGATGGCGAACCAGTTGATGTTGATGGGCAGATACTCGTACCAGCGCAGGGAAAGGGAGGCGGTTGGGGTACTCATTGGGTCTCCTGGGGAAAAGGGTATGGTGTATCGGCAGGTCGCTGCAGGCCATACGGATAGCAAAATGCCTGGGCGTCAAATTGAATTTGCTCTGGCGGGGCGTCACCTGCATAAGGAGCGAGCAAGAGGCGGAAGTGCTGAATCTGTCCATTGTAGGAGGGTGCGTAGGGGTTGATGTGGTCGGAAGCGGAAAGTGCAATTGCCAGAAAGCGCCCTAACCCGGTATCCGCCGTATCATAACGATATTGCCGCCCCCAATAACTACCAAACGGATTGAGCGTGGCGCGTAACCCTTGTGGCGTTTGGCGCGTGCGCAGGGGACAAAAGGCCAAACCGGTTAATAGTTCTGTCGTTGGCGCTGCCAGCAGACCGCGCGTGCCATCTGAAACTGCCACCCAGCCGTGCGTCACATGGTTGTTGACGCTATCCAGTTCACGGTTGCTGGAAAATTGGCTGTAGTCCAAGCGGTATGTGCTCACTTGTCCATACGGATTGTGCTTCCAGACCCGCAAATCGCCTGTCAGGGCGGGGTGAATCTCACAAGGGCGCACTTCTTGCCAGCGGTTGTCCCAGGTGCGCCCTAAGCGCCGCGCTTTGCTCTGGCTGTACCCGATATGGGGTGTGGTGGGATATTCGACCCGCAATGTGAGATAGAGATACGGCAAGCCGGCTGCGAGCAAAATTTCGCGCTCATAGTGGATGGGATATGCCTGCGCCAACAGCAACTGTGCCTGTTGCCGAATCCAGCCGACCACGCCCAGCGTACGCGCTTCGAGGGTATGCCAGGTCTGCACTTGCCAGGTACGTCCGGCGTAGGTCACTGCGCTGTTGAGAAAGGGCCCTGCTGCATACTCTTGTTCATCCAGCCTGAGGCTGACAGGGTGCCCTTGCGGATTGAATTTGACTTGCAACAATTCGTTTTGTAGCCCATCATCGGTTAGGCTGACCGGTTGGGTGGGTGGCTGTGGTGTCTGACCAGGCTGTAAGAGGTATTCGTGTGTTTCTACCGCGGCAAAACGTTCGACAAAGAACAATTCCCCTTGCCAAGTTGCGCAAGGGATGGAGCGCCCGGCCAAATCGTACAGGGCAAAAGGGGGTGCAGGTGGGTTTTCTAGGTGCAAGCGAATCAGCCCGGCCGAAGGATGTGCCGGGTACTGAATGAGCTCGGTAGAAGTGCCGCGCGGAAAATCGAATAGTCGCAGCCTGCCGGGCGGCGCAGGCCGAGAGACCTGCTGAAAGGCTTGCTCTGCCTTCTCTAGGGCTTGCTGGGCCAAATCGAAGGCGATTTTCTCGCGGGTGCGGTTCATCACCGGGGCCGACATGCCAAAATGCGTTGTGGAAAGTAAACGCAGCCGCGTTTCGAAGGATTCGTCCAAAAGGTGTTCTGCTTCCATCGGCAACTCGTGCGCGGCTATGTGACGGGTTTGCCATTCGCGCAGGCGGGCGCGCTCGAGCAGCGTCCAGATTTGGTGATTCGACCATTTTTCGGCCCAGCTTGCCATGCCATCAAAACTGCCATCGGCTGTATCTTGTCCAATCGTCACTGTTTTAAGTGGTGGGTGTGAGGCCAGGTAGCGTCCCGGCGTGCTGAAGCGGATATATTCTAAATCGGCCACGTTTTCAACCAATCCGCGCAGGCCGCCGGTGGTGGAAAAAAGTCCCTTGAGCAGCGGTAAGTGAAAACCGACCCAAAACTCATCATCAGCGTCCATGTCAATCAAGAGCAGCAAGTCGCGCGGCGGTCGCTGCTGCATTTGATGGCGGCGCAGTTGTTTGACCCAGCGGCGCAACGTCAGGTGGTCAGCCAGGTCGCCCGTGTTGTAGCATGGCACCAGGGTCATGGTCTGCTCGAGGCCAGGATAGGCCAGGGTAAGCGGGTTGTAGCGCTCGGTGAGCGAGAGCGTAGGGATGAAGTTGCTAAACCCGTTGAAGGGCAGGGCGGAATAGTACAGGCTGATAGCATGGATTCCGCAGGCTGGATAAAGTTGCAGGTGCATGGGGGTGAACATCATCTCCTGCGGGCGAACCATTGGGTAAAACGCTGGGCCAAACAAATCACGCAGGCCGCTGCCTTGAGGGTTACTTATGCCGCGCCGTATGGCGGCCTCGAATTCGCGGGCATCGTGTGCGCTGATGAGGCCGTTGTTATAGGACATCAGGTGAAACTCATCACGACCTTCCCGTGCGCGGCGTTGTAAATTCTCCAAGATGTCAGGACAGTAGGTGGGGATAATTTCTTGCAGGGAGAAGAGGTTCTCGAAATCCCATGTGCCGCAAACCGGAATGCCGCGTGCGTTCAAATCGTCGAGGGTGTGCAAGATGTGCCGAATGATGCGGATGTCTTTGCCAAAGCCGAGTTCATCGGGGGTATCGCCGCGGTAGGAGTGATAGAAGTTGCCATGAAAGCGAAAGGCCAGGTAAATGTGTGCGTTCATGCAAACACTCTTGTCATTGGTTGGAGGGGGGTGCAGGCTGTAGGTGTTGGGCGAGCAGAGCCAATTTCTGCTTGCGCGGCAGGCGTTTGATTTCTCGCTCTCGTTTGAGGGCTGAAGGTTTATCGGGCGCCTCTTCGACGTACACTAGGCGTACCGGTCGGCGGGTTTGTGTGTAGCGCGCGCCGTTGCCGGCGTTGTGTTCGCGCTCACGCCGGATGGGGTCGGTGGTCCAGCCGGTATAGAGCGTGCCATCGGCGCATTGAAGGATGTAGCAGTAGAACGGCATAGAAGTTGAAAAAGCGCCCCGAAGAATGAGCATGCGCTTGTGGGCATTCTTCGGGGCGTTTGGTTTTGGTTATGATTTGGCAGGTCTTGAACCGGTGAAGAGCCGCCGGAAGGGGTTTTCGTATTCGACCTTCTGGGCATCGTCTCTTTGCCATTGGGCTTGGTGGCGTTCTTTGCGCCAAGTGCTTTGGTCGTCATAGGCCAGGCGCAGGCGGCGTTCTAGGTCGGTCTCGTTTCCCTCGCGAACGGCGTTGCGCAGGTGCGTGAGTGCGCCAATCATTAGGTCCAGCGCGTGGGTGGTCATTTGGGGGTTGAGCAAGAGCGCTTGTTTGAGGGCGGGCAAGGGATCTTCGCCGAGGCTGCCTGTGGCCTGGGCATAAGCACGGCCGGCAAAGCGGCGGGTTTCTTGCCAGCCGGGCTGCCCGACGGTTGCGTTGAGCAGGGCGGCCGAAACCAGTTGGGGCAGGAGGTGGGCGGTTGTGATTAAGCCATCGGCCTCGAGCAGGTCTAGGAAGAGCGGCTCGCCGCCGAGTAAGCGCACCAGGTCTTCGGCGAGTTTGACGGCCTCGGGGCGGGCATCTGCCGGAGCAGCAATGCCGATGGTGGCCTTTTCGAACAGGTCGGCGCGGGCAGCCTGTATGCCGCGTTCGTTTTCTGTCAACATCAACGGGTTGATGGCTGGTACCAGGCCGATGTAATGTCGGCGCGGGGGGATGTGTTTTTCAAACCAACCTGCCACCACACGTTTGAGGGGGGATATGTCCAACACCACGGCATCTTCGCGCAAATCGGCAGCAATGTATTTCAGGGTTTCTTCAACTTGGTCAAGCGGCAGGCAGAGGATGACGACATCTGCTTTTTCTACCGAGGCAGGTAGGTTATAGGGTGTTTCATCGAAGGCTTTAAGCAGCTTGGCCTGTTTCATGACGGCGGGTTCGCGGTCATGCCCGATGCGGCGGATGTTCTCGCGCGCAGCCAGGGCCAGGCCAATGGAAGTGCCAAGTTGTCCTAGCCCAATCACGGTAATTTGGATGGTCATGAAAGCCAGCTCCTAAGTACAGGCGGGAGATGAGAAGTTGTTTTGAATTATAACGTGACTTATAGCCCGTGTGCTGTTAGAATCGAGAGAGCCGGGGACGCCGACCCCGGCTCTCCAATAAAAGGAGGAGAAGAGAAATCACCTTACGACTTTAATTTAACATGCGGCCGGAAATCTTACTTGACGATTCCCCTACGATTTCCCTACGCTTGTCCGACAATTAACGAAACTGTAATTTTCGCCGCCTGGGGTGTGCAGGTCGTGCCGTGCATCCAGGAACGAAGCGGGCGGTTTGGGGTAAAATACCACGACACTGATTCATAAGGATTGTCTGTGTTTGAGATTCTCTTTTTAGGCACGTCTGCATCCGCGCCGTCGGCCAAGCGAGGCCTGTCGGCGCAAATTGTGAAGCATGATGAATATCGCTTTCTCGTAGATTGCGGTGAAGGCACGCAGCGGCAGATTCTTCAGTCTGGTGTTGGCTTTAAGCAGCTGACTCGCATTTTGCTCACGCATGGGCATCTTGACCATATTTTGGGTTTGGCCGGGCTGATGTCTACGTTTATGCGCTGGGAGACGATTGAACAGTTAGAGATTTTCGGTGGACGAACGACTTTGGAGCGGGTCAAGGTCTTGATTCAAGATGTGGTTTTGCGTGGGCAAAAGCCGCCGATGGCGCTGTATTTCCGTGAGATTGGCCCGGGTGTGATTTTTGAGGGGGATGATTTCACGGTCAGCGCGTTTCCGGTTACGCATCGCGGCCCGGATTGTTTGGGGTATTTGTTTGAGGAAAAAGCGCGCCGCCCCTTTTTGAACGAGCGTGCAACTGCTTTGGGTGTTCCTTTTGGGCCAGAACGTCGGCTGTTGGTGGAAGGGCAATCAATCACCTTGCCCGATGGTCGGCTGGTTGGGCCGGAGGATGTGCTGGGGCCGCTTCAGCGTGGCACAAAATTGGTGGTGGTGGGCGATACCGGTCGTACGGATGACTTGCTGGAAGTGGCGCGGGAAGCCGATGCGCTGGTGATTGAGTCCACGTACCTGGATGAGGAGGCCGATATGGCGCGTCAATTTTCGCATATGACGGCGCGTGGTGCGGCGGAACTGGCAAAACAAGCCGGTGTTAAACATTTGATTTTGACGCATATTTCGCGGCGTTACCGTGAGAAGGATGTGTTGGCCGAAGCGCAGAGCGTCTTTCCGAATACGGTGGTGGCACGCGATTTCGATAATTTCATCATTAAACGGGAATAATTGTATGGCACTTGAACAAAAACCAACCAAAATTGGCGTTCTCACCTCGGGTGGTGATGCCCCTGGCATGAATTCTTGTATTCGCGCTGTGGTGCGAGCTGGATTAGCGCATGGTGTGCGCGTCATCGGCATTTATAACGGTTACGAAGGCCTGATGAATGGCGAATTTCGCGAGTTGGGTGCGCGCGATGTGGGTGGCATTTTGTTGCGTGGTGGCACCATTCTGCAAACGCGCCGCTCGCTGGCGTTTCGCGAACCGCGCGGGCAGCGGGAGGCCATCCGGCGTATGAACGAGGCCGGCATTGATGGGCTGATTGTGATTGGCGGGGATGGTTCGCTGACCGGCGCCCTGGCTTTGCACAAGCAGGGTGTGAAAGTGGTGGGCGTGCCGGGCAGTATTGACAATGACATTTGGGGAACGAACATGGCTATCGGCGTAGATACGGCCATGAACACGATTATGGATGCGGTGGATAAATTGCGCGATACCGCTTCTTCGCATGGGCGCGTCTTTTTGGTGGAGACCATGGGGCGCAGTTCGGGGTATTTGGCCGTGATGGCCGGTATTGTGTGCGGCGCCGAAATGGTGCTTATTCCGGAACGTCCTTCGACGATTGAGGAGATTGCCCAAACGGTGGAAGGCGCCTATCGGCGTGGCAAGACGCATGCTTTTATCATTAACGCCGAAGGTTCGGGCCATAAGACCGAGGACCTGGCCAAGCAGTTGGAGGCGATGGATGTCGGTTTTCAAACCCGTGTTACCATTCTTGGGCATATTCAGCGCGGTGGGTCTCCCACGGCGTATGACCGGCTGTTGGCCTCGCGCATGGGTGTCAAAGCCGTAGATGCGTTGATGGCCGGCAAGAGCGGTGTGATGACCGGTTTGCAAGGGCGCGGGATTGAGTATGTGCCGCTGGAAGATGTGGTGGCCGGGAAGCGCGAAGTGAACATGGAGTATTACGAAATGGTCGGTTTGTTGGCGCGCTAGGAAGCGGCGTTGTATTTGGGGCTATCCCGCCTGGCTTGGTGGGATAGCCCTTGTGGTTTGTGCAGGGTGTTTTTGAAGTGCTTACTCTTTAGGCGGGCATGTAGCGCTGGGCCAGAAACCAATGTACCGTATCGCGAATGCTCTCGTAGAGCGGGCGTGGCTGGTAGCCTAGCTCGCGGCTGGCTTTGGCATGGCTGATTTGGCAGTTGCTTTGTAAGACTTCAAGCGCATACGGCGTGAAGCGTGGTGTGCGTTGGGTGAGGCGGTAGTAGAGTGGGGTGAAGCGGGCGACCAGGCGCGCCAGGGCAAGCGGTACCCGCACCTGTAGGAAATTTTTGCCGGTGATTTGGCGCACCGTTTCGAGCAGGGCTTTGATGGTAATTTGCTCCCCTGAAAGAATGTAGGTTTCGCCAGGCCGCCCCTTTTTCCAGGCTGCAAGCAGTCCGGCGGCCACATCGCGTACATCTACGAAGTCGTAGGCTCCATCTACGTAAGGTGTCATCTGTTGTGTGGCAGCCGAGCGGATGAGGCTGCCCATGAACGAACCGCGAAAGTCGAAGGGGCCAATGACGCCGGTGGGGCAGGCAATGACGGCTGGCAACCCCTCGGCGGCGGCTTGTTGCACTGCCAGGGTGGCCTGTGCTTTGGATTGGTCGTACACTCCGTAGGGGTTGTGTGGGTCGAACGGTGTTTGTTCGTCCACGGTTTGACCATGTGGCAGGCGTGCCAGGGCGTGTATGGAACTGGTGTAGATTAGGCGTTCCACCCCGGTTTGCATGGCGGTTTTTAGGACGTTAAGGGTGCCTTGAACGTTGATTTGACGAACGCGAGGCTGCTCACCGGGCAGGATGGAGATGACTCCTGCGAGATGAAAGACAGTTTTTACACCCTGTAAGGCGTGCCGGAGTGCGGTGCAATCGAGAATATCGCCCGGCACTTGTTCTACGTCTAACCCGCTGAGGGGGGTGGTATCTTCGCCGGGTAGAATCAGGGCTCGTATCTGTTCGCCATGTTCGAGCAGTGTGCGCACAAGGACGTTTCCGATGTGTCCGGTGGCGCCGGTGACGAGCAGGGGGTGGTTGTTCATGGTTTTTCGCCGGATGAATCGTTCTGCATCAGCCCATGGAGCAAGATTTCCATGCTTGCGTGGGCTGTTTTTTCCCAATTGGCATCATCGGTTAGTAATCTTTGCAGCAGCAGACCGATGGCTAAGCCAACGATGGTTTTGGCGGCAGCGGGGGCGTCTAGTTCGGGGCGCAGGCTGCCTTCGGTTTGTCCCTGTTGGATGAGGGTGGTGAAGTATTGCTGGTAGCGTTGATATGGTGCAATGGTGGCTTGCCAGACGGTTTCGTCGCGGCTGGCTTGCAGCCAGAATTCTAGGAACATTGGCAGGTGGCCATCGGCGGCGGCGAAGATGGCAGGTAGTAGGCCGGTAAAGGCGCGCAGTGTTTCGGGAACGGTCTCTTGCCGAACGGCTTGGAAGCCGCTATCAATGGTCTCTAGCCAGGCGTTGAGCAAGGCCAGGAAGAGCGCTTGTTTGCTGGGGAAGTGATGATAGAACGCGCCTTTGCTGACTCCGGCTGCGGCGCAGATGTCATCTACGCTGGCGGCGTTGTAGCCTACGCTGGCAAAGCGCCGTAGAGCGGCCTCGAGTAGGTGTGTGCGGGTTTCTTCGCTGCGGGTTTGCATGGTTATTCCTGTTGGGGGGATATAAAAGATACCGACCAGTCGGTATCTTTTTTATACTGCGATTGAGGCTGGTTGTCAACTAGCCGAGCAGCAGGTTTTGTGTGAATTTTGTCTGAAAGTCTTGGTGTGTACTGAGTTCGATGTATTCGCTATGGCGGGCAAAGTCCAGCGCTTGGCGCCGCCGGTTGTGTGAGAGGAGCATTTGACGTGCGCCTGCGCCGGCGGCGTTGCCGATTTGGCGGAATTTTTCTCGTGGCAGGGGGGGGAACATTCCGATGCGTATGGCGGAGGCGATGTCGAGGTAGGTTCCAAATGCGCCGGCGAGGATGAATTCATCTAAATCAGTGGGGTGCAGGCCGGCTTCGGTCAGGAGGATGTCTATTCCGGTGCGGATGGCGGCTTTGGCGAGTTGGATTTGGTTGATGTCGGTGCGCAAGAGGCTGATGTCTTGTTTGTGCGGGTTGGCTTCGGCTGGGGAGAGGATGATTTGGCGTTTGCCTTGCCGGGTTTGTACGAGGGGATGTTGGGGGTTGAAGTTGCCGCGTTTTTCGAGGGCGCCGACGCGGGTGAGTTCGGCAACGGCATCGAGCAAGCCAGAGCCACAAATGCCAACCGGTGGGCGGTGTTCGATGGTGGCGATTTGGATGGTTTCTCCTATTCTCACTTTTTCAATGGCGCCTGGGGCGGCGCGCATGCCAAAGGTGATGTGGGCGCCTTCGAAGGCCGGGCCGCTGGCGCAGGAGCAGCAACGCAGGCGTCCGTTGGCGGCTAGGCTGATTTCGGTGTTGGTGCCAATATCTACAGCAAGGACACGCCGGGTGGTATGGTGTATTTCGGCGGCCAGCGCCATGGCTACATGGTCGGCGCCCACATAGCCGGCGATGTTGGGGGGCAGGTATATGTAAGCGGCGGGGGCGATGGCCAGCCCGATTTCGGCGGCTGGGAATTCGAGTGGTTCGGCAACGGCGGGTAGATAGGGTGATGTTCCTAGTTGTTCGACGGGTAGTCCGGCAAATAGGTGGTGCATGACGGTGTTGCCGACGATGACTGCTTCGACGATGGTTTCCGCGCGGATTTGGGCGTGAGCGGTCAGTTCTTGGATGAGTTGGTTGATGCTTTCGATGATGCGGTGCTGTAGGATGTGGCGTCCGTTGGGGTGGGTGTTGGCGTAGTGAATGCGGCTGATGACATCTTCGCCGTAGGCGATTTGTGGGTTCATGGCGCCAGTTTTGGCGAGGGTGTGGCCGGTTTGTAGGTTGACGAGGTAGGCGGCTACTTTGGTTGTGCCAATGTCAACCGCTAGGCCGAGCAGGGGGCTGCCAGGGGGGAGAACGGCGATGATTTGGTCTTTGCGTAGAGCTAGGCAGGCTTGCCAGTGCTGGCGGCGCAGGTGTTCTGAGAGGTGAGTGAGCAGATGCCGGCTAAGGTGTAGGTTGGGGCGTTGCAGGGTCTCTAGCAGGCGGGTTGAGTCGGCGCGCAGGTCTGTCAGGCAGGGGGGGGTGATGTTTATCTCTGTGGCTGTTATTGGCGGGTCGAGTTGTATTTCTTCGGCTTGGCCTTCGATGGATAGTCTTTGGGGGGTGCTGAGGCTGGTGGGGGGGATTTCGATTTTGACATCGCTGAGCGGCACACATTGGCAGGCCAGCCGCCAACCGGTTGCTTGTTCGGTTGGGGTGAGGGCTGTTTGTTCTTCAGGGGTGAGGGGTGAAACGGTGCCGTAGGCAATGCGTATTCGACAGTCACCGCATGTTCCTTGTCCGCCACAGGTTGCGAGCAGTTCCGCGCCGGCGTCTTGAGCGGCTTGGAGCAGGGTTGCGCCGCGTTCGATTTGGGTGCGACGTCCGAGGGGTTGGAAGTCAACGGTCAGTGGGGGCATGCTGTTTTTGAAAGGCACAGCCAAAACGTTTGGCGCAAAAGTGGCAGATGCGGGCGGCTGAGTCGAAGTGTTGGCCGATGCCAATGACCAGGGAGATGGATTTGATGGGGCGCATGAGGCCGGAGGGGAGCAGTTCTACGCCGATTTGGGCTGCATCGAGGATGCGGAAGATTTCTGGTTGTCCCTGTTCGATTGACCAACCCTCTAGGCCAGGGCTGAGGGGGATGGTGGTGAGCAGGCCGTGGCGGGCGGCCTGGGCGCTAAAGTGTTGGCAGACGGCGGTGCTAAGGGCTTCTACGGCGGCGGAGCCAACGCCATATAATGCCAAGCTGTGTAGGGGGTTGCTTTCTAGGTAGTGCAGGCTGCGTTTTTCGATGGCTTCGCCTACGGTGCAGAGGATGACGATGATGGATTGGGCGTGTCTTAATTGCTGTGCCGGTAATCGCCCACTGAGGGTGTGGTTGTTTTCCAGAACAATCTGTTCTGGTTGTATTTTTTGGATGTTCAGCTGCTGGTATAGGATGCGCGGTGTGAGCAGGGGCAGGCCCTCGGCTAGGGCGTGTTCGGCGGCGGTGATGAGCCGGGGGCTTCTGGCACGAATGACGTTTGGGTTGGCTCCCTGGCCTAGTAATACTTGGTCGGCAGTGATTTCAATCGCAGGAGCAGGAAGTAGGGGCATGGTAGGGGGATGTGATGCTAGTCGCAGAGAACCTAGGCAAGGGGGGAGGGGGTGTGGGTGTGTCGCTGTTATTAAGAAATCCCGGCGCCGGGCCGGGATGGGTGCGAAGGGCGTAGGGTGATTATAACATGCTGTTTGTGGGGCGAGATGTACCCCTGCTGTTGGGGTTGGTGGAACGTGTGTTTTTGGTTCGCGTTGCGCTTGGAGGTGGTGCGATGTGGTGCTTTTGGGTCATTGGTGTTCTGAGCCGAGTGTTGTTTGGGTCATTTTCGAATGTCTCTTGCCCGCAGGGCTATTTTTTGATTTTGACAAAGCACTTGCTATCTGATACTTTGTTTTTTGGACACGGATTGACGCGGAAAACGCGGAATTTTTCCAGGTTTTTTGCGAAATATGCTTGTGTCGACTTAAAACTGTACGGCGGCTAGATAAAACAGAGACACGCGATAAACAGGCGTGTAGATTGGTCTTAATGCCCTGACGGGCATTTTTTGATTCTGGCTGTAGCGGATGGGGCGGATGTAGCGGATACAGGGGGGCTTGATGCTCTGGTGGGCATAGTATATGGGTGACAATCCGTCTTAATGCCCTGATGGGCATTTTTTGATTCTGAGCAAGTGCAGCAGGGGATGTACCGAATCCCTCTGCTGTGTCTTAATGCCCTGACGGGCATTTTTTGATTCTGAGCGAATGAACATCAAATCAACAAACCCAAGTTTTACGAAGTCTTAATGCCCTGACGGGCATTTTTTGATTCTGAGAGACAGGAAGCTATACGCTTCCGACTACACCGGAAGTGTCTTAATGCCCTGACGGGCATTTTTTGATTCTGAGCTAATTACATTCTTGCAATATATTGATTCACTCTGTGAGTCTTAATGCCCTGACGGGCATTTTTTGATTCTGAGCCGCTTTGATGCGGTCATAGAAGGAAAATTCTATTTTCCTGGTCTTAATGCCCTGACGGGCATTTTTTGATTCTGAGACCGCGCGCAGGTCGCTGGGTTGTCGTGCCGCCTTGGGTCTTAATGCCCTGACGGGCATTTTTTGATTCTGAGTGTCAAAGGGGAGACAGTCGGTCAATTTCTTGAGTCTTAATGCCCTGACGGGCATTTTTTGATTCTGAGAGCGCATCGCGGCCTATCGTTTGTGCGACTTGTCGGGGTCTTAATGCCCTGACGGGCATTTTTTGATTCTGAGATTGTTTATTTGGTTGTGGAACTAATTACAGAGAAATTATGTCTTAATGCCCTGACGGGCATTTTTTGATTCTGAGGGAGGTGTTAGACCGGAAGCTATATGCTTCCGACGTCTTAATGCCCTGACGGGCATTTTTTGATTCTGAGTTGTACTGTTCTCATGATTCGGTGGAGGGCCAGTCGAGTCTTAATGCCCTGACGGGCATTTTTTGATTCTGAGGCGGTCTTGTCTGGCTGGCGGCTTGGTTCTTTCTCGTTGTCTTAATGCCCTGACGGGCATTTTTTGATTCTGAGGGGTAGCATGATTGACTGCTGGGAGCGCTCCGTGCTGTCTTAATGCCCTGACGGGCATTTTTTGATTCTGAGAATCCCTTGCGAAAATGCAATGCTTGGATTTATTAGAGTCTTAATGCCCTGACGGGCATTTTTTGATTCTGAGCTTGCCATCGGGATTTACACCGCGCGCTGTGCAAGTGGTGGTCTTAATGCCCTGACGGGCATTTTTTGATTCTGAGGCACCGCATACATCAAGAATATAGCACGCTATGGAATATGTCTTAATGCCCTGACGGGCATTTTTTGATTCTGAGGCAATCGGTGGCGGCGATTGCGTCAGGAAGCGCAGGCGTGTCTTAATGCCCTGACGGGCATTTTTTGATTCTGAGATAGTGGTAGCCGGGCCGCTCTCGCCGCAGGATCGGTCTTAATGCCCTGACGGGCATTTTTTGATTCTGAGTGTCCGCCAGACCGCAGCCCAGGCCTGCGGCGATATGGTCTTAATGCCCTGACGGGCATTTTTTGATTCTGAGCGGCGCTCCCGCTCCTGGAGCGGCTGGCGGCCGATGTCTTAATGCCCTGACGGGCATTTTTTGATTCTGAGTGTATCATTGTATCAACGCATTGCGTACATTAGTGTGTCTTAATGCCCTGACGGGCATTTTTTGATTCTGAGTTTCTGTGCCAATGAATCAAGTAACAGATTGGCCTTTGGTCTTAATGCCCTGACGGGCATTTTTTGATTCTGAGCTATTTTGCCTATCTGCGCGCGCTTGAAAGGAAATTGAGTCTTAATGCCCTGACGGGCATTTTTTGATTCTGAGCTTGGCCTGTTTGTACTCGGCATCGAGCCGCTTTAGTTCGTCTTAATGCCCTGACGGGCATTTTTTGATTCTGAGCTCCAGGGCTACGACCAGCTGGATGGGGTACTGGCGTCTTAATGCCCTGACGGGCATTTTTTGATTCTGAGCAACAGCGTCCCCCTCTGACCGCTGACGAGTACAAAGTCTTAATGCCCTGACGGGCATTTTTTGATTCTGAGGCCGCGCTCTGGCCGCTGGGTCGTGGTTCCGCCCTGGTCTTAATGCCCTGACGGGCATTTTTTGATTCTGAGTTTTTCCGCTCTCCGGCGAGATATACACCGGCGGGTATGGGT
>QEXW01000025.1 GCA_003130845.1 Anaerolineae bacterium | reverse complement strand
GCCGGAGGCATTGATGAATTCGATGGTCAGGTTGGCCGAGGCATTGCCCAGGTTCTGGATGTACAGCGCCGATTTGTACGAACCGCCAAAAGCGTCCTTGAACAGCATTGGAACGTATTGGAGAAAGCTGCCTATGTTAGTGCCGAGGTAGGAAGCAACCTGGCTACCCAGGTGCGGACGGGCCACGGCGACAATCGACTGGCTCGACTGGATTGCCACGCCGCCGACCCAGGGGTTAGGAATCTCAGGCACGTATTCCACCGCACCGATGTCGCAGACCAGAATGCCGTCCAGGTCGCCATCCTGTGGGCGCGTTGCGCCGCGCTGGTCTTCGCTGGCGCACCAGTTATTGATGATGGCATCAATAGCAGGCGAACCCGACAGCAAGGCATGGGTGAGCGTAAAACCGCCGTTGTTGACAAGTGGTCCCAAATTCGGGTTTTGCCCTACGATGAAACCGCTGACGCCATTCACCGCGCCGCAGGCATTCGCGCCGGTATTCTGTATTAGGGAATATTCTCCGGCGATGTTGCCGCCCGTGCCGTTGACGCAATCACCGTTTACGCTGCCCGCTAGGATGACGCCGCGCAGGAAGGGCTGGCTGCTGGTCAGGTTATACATACCGCCGCCCCCGCCGGTATCTTCGGCGACGTTGCCGTAAAACGTGACGTTCATCAAATTGGGACTGCTCTGGAAGTTGTGCATCCCGCCGCCTTGCCGCTGGGCCAGGTTGCCGGAGAAGGTCACATTCGTCAGCGTGGGCGTGCTGTTGTCGTTGGACATGCCCCCGCCATAAGCGGCTTCGTTCCCCGCGAAGGTGACCCGGTTGAGTTGCGGCTGATTGTTCCCAAGGTGATTGCGCATCCCGCCGCCATTATAGGCATTGTTTCCCGAAAACGTGACATCTGTCAAAGAGGGGTTGCTGCCTTGGTAGTTGTACATGCCACCCCCCGCGCCAGGTGTGCTATTGCCGGTAAAATTGACGCGCTCGATGGTTGGGTTGCTGGAATAGTTGAACATTCCACCGCCACCCACCGTAGAAGAAGAAGCCTGATTACTCCGAAAATCTACATTTCTGATGAATGGGTTACTGACGAAGTTGTACATGCCGCCGCCCACGTTGGCCTGATTGTTTTCGATGGTGGTCATTTGAATATTCGCATTACTACTAATGTTGAGAATGGCACCTCCAGTCTGTGTTACAACATTAGAAGTGAATGTACTCGCCCACACGTAAGGCTGGCTAAATTTGTTGTACATGCCGCCGCCAAAATCGGCCTGGTTGTTGGTGAACTCGCTAATAAGAATATCGGGATTGCTATTCTCGTTGTACATGCCACCACCAGAAAGGGACAAGTTATCATGGAAGATGACATTCGACAAGCTAGGATTACTAGTGTCGTTATACATGCCTCCACCCCCATCGGTGGCATAATTTGAATTAAAGGTTACATTCGTCAGGTCGGCCTGGCTGTTGAAGCGGTTCGCCATGCCGCCACCGAAAGGCGCCATATTGCGAAAAAAAGTGACATTTTGCAGCGTGGGTGCGCTGTTGGCATTATCTATGCCGCCGCCAACTGAGGTACTTGCTTCGTTCCAGTTAAACGCGCTGTTCACCACCGAAAGCGTACTGTTGATATTGGCAAGGCCGCCGCCAATATAGAACGCATAGTTGTTGATGAATTCGACTGTCGTCAGCGAGAGCGCTACGCATTCGACGCAGACCATCCCACCGCCCACCATGGCATAGTTGCCTATGAACTTCAGGTTGCGCAACGTAGCACTGCTCTGATAGGCGTACACTCCGCCGCCCTTGTTATGCGGGTCGGTGTTTTCATTGGCCTGCCCGGCGGTGAGGATGAATCCATCCAAGATGGCCGTGGTGGCGTTACCGCTGGTCGTGACCACATGGTAGGCATTGCTTCCGACGATGTCGCTAGTCGCGTCGGCGATGAAGTTGCCGTCGGTGTTGGCGTCGTTGTTGTCCACGTCTCCGCTCAGGATGGTGGGGTTGGCGGCGAGATTGCGTTGAGAAAGGAGAGTCTCGCTCCCAGCAAAGCCCCCATAAATCGTCACGCCATCTTCCAGCGTGAAGGTGGCAAGGCGTGAGCCGGGTGGGTAAACGCCGCCTTCATCGGGATAATAGACGCCCCTTGCCACCCACACTTCATCGCCATTGTTGGCAACCGTCAAAGCGGCCTGCAAGGTTCGGAAGGCCTGCGCCCAACTGAGACCGTTGTTCGAGTCGTTGCCGCCGCTGGCGCGGACGTAATACCGCGCCCCTGCCGCCCGCGCGCTTTGCCCTGGCGCGGCAACAAGCATGGAAACAAGCAGGAAGAAAATTGCTGCCAGCCGTATCGAAAGGTGAAAAATAAAATTGGTTTTCATCGTTCCTCCAGGTAAATCAATTCGGGTTGAATCTCTCGGCCTTATTTCATCCTCTCGAAAATCCGCTGCGCCATATCAATGATGCCCGATTCTGTTCCCATGAACAAAATCTCCTGCGGGTTGTAGCGGAAGATGAGCGTTTGGCTGCCCTGGCGGACGTAAACCACATACTGATTGGTCACTTTTGACCTCCAGGTGTAATTCTCGTCTCCCAATCCATCAATGCTGATGACGACGATATCCGACGGCTCATTCGAGAGTTCAGATTTGCGTGTGGCTTCCCAGATGGATGTATCGCCGGAGAAACCCGCTTGCAAAGAAAACAGGCTCTCTTGGGTTCCGCCTTTCGGGACATATTTCCACAAACAGGAGGTCATCCCCGGAACGGCATCCTCGCTCAGGGTGGAATCCACCCCGAAGATCAGGTTGTTCCACTCATCGGGCGGAATCAGTGTGGCGCAGGGAATGACCGCATTCGGGTTCACGCCGCTCTCGGCTGGCGCGCTGACCGGCGGCTCGGTCGGCGCAACGGATGGGACGGAGGGAGCAGGCGGTTCGTTAACTGGCGGCGCGGAGAACAATCCGCAGGCCAGGCTGCTCAACATCAGGGCAAGAGCCACCAAAAGTAACGGTAAACGAAGTTGAGACATGTTCACTCCTATGTGATTTTCAAACAGGGCTGCACTGTCTGTTATCCTCTAGGGGATGCTGTAAGAGACAAGCTCTGAAATATAGGTCCCCTCCAGCCCTGATTTGACCGTGCCAACGCCCTGGGCATACCAGAGAAAGCCATGCGTGTCAAATGGCGGTGAACCGTGAATGGTCATCGAGCCGTTTTGCTCCACTTTCAGGGCGTAGAAGGTCCCGGCGGGGACGGTCACCGTTTCGTAGCCCAGCGCTTTGTAGGTGGCCTCCATGGTGGCCGAAAGCGTCTCCGCGCCCTCGGAACTGGCCACCACGCTGATGGTCTGAGACCATTCATCGCCAACCTGGATGTCATCGGGGACGGTCACGCCGTCGTCGTTGGTGGTGGAAAGGGTCGAACTGCCGCTTCCATCGGCATACGTTGCTGAAACGCCCGGCACATCCAGCAGAATGACGCCATCATCTCTGCAAGCGCCGTCCATGGCGAAGACGCTCTCTGCTTTCTGTATGGTCAGTGTGAACGTGCCATCATCTAGAACCGACATGGAATAGGTTTCCAATGTGGGAGCCTCTTGTTGCAGCCAAATCTGATACGTCCAGGTGGCGCCGTTGACGACCGGATAGTAGGGATTGTTGCAGCGGTCATTCGGGTTGGGGGAGGGTTCGACGGGCAGGGGGGTATCTGGAATTTGGGTTACATTGGCCTCGACTATCCATCCCGATGTCGCAGTCGGTTGGATGGGGAGTGTGTCAGGGGGAATCGTTGCAAGGGAGCAAGCAATGGTTAGGATTGCAACAACAAGCGTGGTCAGAATCTTTCTCATTGTTTCTCCATTTATTCGGGAAAATCGTACATGGTCAATTCCAACACCGGCGCGCCATCCATGGCCGAACGCACCACTCCTACCCCTTCGGCGTACCAGAGAAAGCCGTGCATCTTTACTTTATGCCCAAACACCGTCGCATAGCCGCTTTGCTCTACCTTGAGGGCGCGAAAATTCCCCGCCGGAACGACAATATTCTCGAAGCCAAGCGCAACATACGTTGACTCGATGAACGAGGTCCCTAATGACGTGGTGACACTCAACGTTTGCGACCACTGACTGCCCGGCGCGACATCGTTCGGCAAGCTCACTCCGCTGTTCGTAAAAGAAGTCACTGTTGAACTCCCGGATTCGTCGGACGTGGTGGTTTGGGAGCCAGGGTTTTGCATCAGAACAATCCCCTTATCCGTACATTGCCCTTCGATATGAGCGGTCATGTCTACGCTCCTCACGGTGATGGTGAAAACGCCCGATGAGTTATCGGCAACCATGGTTTGGATGACGTTTGTGCCTGTCGAAACGTGATAAAAGAAAGTCGCGTCATTCACCACCGGGTAGTAGGGATTTTGACAAGGCGTAGGCTGGTTCTGGCTCGGCGGCCCACTGATAGCCGCCGGCGTTATCGTTGGTGTGGCAGAAGGCGCAAAGGTGGGGGTGGCCTGAGCCTGGAGCATAACCGGCGTAACCGGCACGGGCAGACTGGGCGGAGTGCTTTGTGGAAGGGAACAGCCGCTTACCGCTAGCACGTAGAAAAGAAAAATGATAATCTTGCGCATTCAACCTATCCTTTCACATCCACATTATGATAGGCAACCACCCGCCAGCCGGCGTCCGTGCGCACCAGCACTTCCAGCAGGCAGGTATGCAGGACGCCATCTGGCCGAGGCGGCACACCCGGCGGCAGGGCGGCGTAGTTGTGCAGCGCGCAGGCAATATCCACCAGCGCCACATCCGGCGCGGGGAAATGAATGCGCTGAATGTCCATCTCCAAGCGGCTGCCCTTGAAAATGTGAGAGAAGATAAAAACATGTTTGGCCTCGAAGGCCTGCCGCCCGAAGACCATTTCGCCGAGGATGTTGGTCAACGACAGGTTCTCGTCGCAATCCACCGCATCTCCCGCCGCATCGCCGCGGTTCCAGGCTTCCTGCTGGCGGTGGATGATTTCTGTCGCTTCGTCTTGCGCGTTTCTCATGGTAATTTTCTCCTATTCCAGACCTTCATACTCTGTATTACATTATAAGTATCGTGTCCTCCATCTCAACGGGTCACGCTCACCGTGACAAAAACCGTGACAAAATGACCGCCGTACAAGCCCCTGTTTCTTTCGGCGCGTGGGTGCGCGCCCGCCGCCGCCAACTCAACCTGACCCAGGCCGGGTTGGGCCAACACGCGGGGTGTTCCGAAGCCGCCATCCGCAAAATCGAAGCCGATGAGCGCAAGCCCTCCCGTCAACTGGCCGAACTGCTTGCCGACGCCCTGCAAATTCCCGCCGAACAACGCGACGCCTTCCTGCAATCAGCGCGGGGCGTTTTGGTGGAAGAACTTCCCCTCGAAACCGGCGCATCTCGGCACAACCTGCCTGCCCTGCTCACCTCCACCGTCAACCGCGCCCGCGACCTGGCCAGCGTCACGACCCTGCTCAAAGACCCAACCGTCCATCTGGTCACGCTGATTGGCCCGCCGGGCATTGGCAAAACCCGCCTGAGCGTGGAATGCGGCTATGCCTTGCTGGGGGACTTCGCGGATGGCGTCTGGTTTGTGGATTTGGCGGAAGTCGCCTGCCCGCAGTTTTTCCTGCCCGCCCTGGCGCGCGGCTTGCCGGACCTGGGCCTGCCCCCGTCTCCCGACCTGAATCAACTCTCCCGCGCCCTGCGCCCCCTCCGGGCGTTGCTCATCCTGGATAACTTCGAGCAAATCGTGGAAGGCGCTGCGCTTGATGTAGCGGGACTACTCCAGGTCTGCCCGCAGGTCAAACTGCTGGTCACCAGCCGCGTGCCGCTCCATCTCTACGGCGAACACGAATACCCGCTTCCGCCGCTATCCCTGTCGCCGCCCGAAGCCGCTCCCGCCTCCCTGATGGATTTCGAGGCCGTGCAACTTTTCGTGGCCCGCGTCCGCCAGCACCAGCCCGCCTTTGCAGTGACCGCTGAAAACGCCCAGGCCATCATCACCGTCTGCACCCTGCTGGATGGCATTCCCCTGGCGATCGAGTTGGCCGCTGCCAGTTTGCGTCAGATGAGCCTGGAGGAACTCGCCAACCTGCTGCGACGCGGCGGCTGGTTGACGCAAATTGCCAGCCCGGCGCGCGACCTATCTGCCCGCCAGCGGACTCTCGAAAGCGTGATTGACCGGAGTTACACCCTGCTCGCTCCGCCCCAGCAGGAATTTTTCTGCGCCCTGGGCGTGTTTTCGGGCTGGTTCGACGCCCAAGCCGCCTCAGCCGTCTGCGAGACGCCCCCCGAAAAAACCGGCAGCCTGTTGTCCGCGCTGAGCGACAACTCCCTTTTGGCGCGCGAAAGCCTGCACGGTCAATCTCACTGGCGCATGTTGGAAATCATTCACGAATACGCCCTCGCCAAACTGCCCGCCGAACGCCGCGCCGAGACGGAAGCCCGCCGCGCCGAATATTTTGCCCAAACCTTGCGCCAACTGCGTCAGGGCGAATCGTCCAGCGCAGCGCGGCAGGCCTATTACCGCCTGCACATCCCGAATCTGCTGGCGTCCTTTCGCTGGGCTATCGAACAGGAACGCGCCGAATTGGGGTTTCAATTCCTGGACTCTCTGGATGAAGTCTGGTCGGAAGGGGGATTCCTGCCCGAAGGATTGGCGCTGACCCATGCCCTGTTGCGCCTGCCCGATGCTTCTCCCCCCAGAGAACGTATCCGCCGCCTGAACAGCGCCGCCGACCTGGCCTGGCAGCAAGCCGATTTCGACTCTGCGCTTTCCTACGCCCAAGAGTCGCTGAAGTTGGGCCGGGCGCAGGGCTGGAATGATGTGATTTGTATCGCCCTGAACCGGCTGGGGCGCATCTACATCGAGCAAGAACACTTCAACCCCGCGGTGGAGGCCTTACAAGAAGCAGCCTCGCTGGCGCATGAGCATCCTGAGTGGTTGAACCCTGCCATCCCCCTGGCTCAATTGGGAGAGATTGCCCTCTTCCAAAACCGCCTCGAAGAATCCCGTGCCCTGCTCACCCATGCCCTCGAGCATCTGGAGCCGTCCATGTTTATTTTTCAAGCCATTGCCGCCACCGACCTGGCGGAAATTGCCCTCTTGCAGGGAGATTTGCCTCAGGCGCGGCGCTGGCTGGAGTTGGCGCGCCCCCCGGCCAGCCAGCACATCCGCCGCAGCCTGGTTTTCCTGTGCGCCCTGGCGGGATACTTGACCCTAAGCAGCACAGACCCCGCCGCATTGGCGCGGGCGGTCAGCCTATATGCCGCCATCGAAGCCCTAAGCGAACGCTCAGGGGTCAGACTGATTTCGTTTTACCGGGTTCTCAACCAGGAACGAAAAAACCTGCTGCGGCAAAAACTCTCTGCCCAGGCCTGGCAACAAGCCGAAGCCCTGGGCCGCTCCTGGAACCGCGAACAGGCCTGGCAGGTCGGGGAGATGTTCCGCCAGGCTCCGCTTGATATACCAACCTAAACTTGTGCCGCCAGGCTCCGCCTGGTCAAACCGACCAAAGGTCGGCGGCACATGCTCCACTTGGTACGCAAAAAGATATGACATTTACCCGTTGCCTTACGCATTAAAACACGCTATAGTATTCGCAAAGAATAGCCTGAAACACCGCCGGAGGAGAGATGACCGATTTTTTATTGTAGAAAATCTATTCGCATCTTTTTACAAATCCTTTGAGCTGCAAGAAGCACATCGGTTGAATATGGCTGAAAGCAATACAGTAGATTTGGCCATGAAAAATGAAGTCAGTTCGTTGCAACCGCAATCGCTAGAGGCAATATGACCCGGAAGCATCAAGCGCAAGGTGGACCCATCTACAACATCCAGGGCGGCATCCAGGCTGGCCGGGATGTAATTATGGGGGACCAAATCATTAATACCCAGAACATTTCGAACATCCAGAACCAACCCCAATTCGTGGAAGCGCTGCAACGGCTGGAAGCGGAAATCGAGAAATTAAAGGCGCACCCAGGATTGAAACCTGCCCAAGCAAAAGCAGTGAAAGCCGCGCAGGCAAAAGTGAATGAAGCCATCCTGGAGACAAAAAAGCCCGCTCCACCAGGCGAACACATCCACAAGACCTTGGACAGCGCCAAACAGAGCATAGAAAAACTAAGCGGAAGCATCGAAGCGGCCATCGGTCTGGGCACAGTCCTAGCACAATTGGGGCAACTTGCTTTGAAATTATTTGGGCATTGAGTTCTGAAAAAGCGGAACGGAATGTTAATGTCGGAAACACCGCCTGCTCGTGACATAGGGAATATCCATGCCGGTCGGGATGTGATTCTGGGCGACCAGGTCACGTTTGGGTACAGCGTCGAACAGGTACAGGCCCTGCTGACCCAGATTCGCACCGAATTTCAGCCCAAACCTTTCGATGGCACTTGCCCCTACGTTGGCCTGCGCGCCTTCGGCGAACAGGATGCCGAACGCTTCTTCGGGCGCGAGCGCCTGGTGGAAGAACTGCTCGAACGAGTGAAGGACAGCCGCGCCATTTTCATCACCGGCCCGTCCGGGTCGGGGAAATCATCGTTGGCGCGGGCAGGGTTAATTCCCGCCCTGAAAGCCGGCCAGGTGCGGGGCAGCGAGCGCTGGCTATACACAGCCCTAACGCCCGGCCGCGACCCGCTCGAAGCGCTGGCTACAGCAGTCTCGCGGCTGAAATCCCCCGAAACCGGTGATTACCTGCGTCAGCGCGCCGCTCGTGACAGTGAGGCGCTGCACAAAGTGAGCGAGTCGCTGCTTGGCGATGAACCTGACCAGCGCCTTGTGCTGTTGGTTGACCAGTTCGAAGAAATCTTTGCGCCCGGCGTCAAAGAAGAGGAACGACAGGCCTTTCTCACGCTGTTGACCCGCGCCGCCATGCACCAGAACGGACGGACGCTGGTCTTGTTCACCATGCGCTCGGATTTCGTTGCCAACTGCGCCACTTATCGGGCGCTGAACAAACTGCTCAACCAGCAATTCTTCCAGGTGGGGGCGATGCAGCCGGATGAACTGGTGCGCGCGGTGGCCCTGCCGGTGGAGCAGGTGGGATTGCCCATCGAACCTCAACTGGTGGCGCAGGTGATTGCCGACATGGGAGGCGAGCCAGGCGCCCTGCCGCTGATGCAGTTTGCCCTGACCGACCTGTTCGAATGGAGCCGGGAACGAGGAACACTGACTGCCCTAACCCAGCGCGATTATCTGGTGCGCGGCGGCTTGCACAAATCGCTGGAGCGTCATGCCCAGACGGCCTTTGCAGCGTTGAGCGCTGCAGAGCAGGAGCTGGCCAAAACGCTATTCCGCAGCCTGGTCGAAGTCCGAGGGGAAGGCGCGCAGGATACCCGCCGGACGGCGCGCTTAGAGGAACTCATCCCGGCGCAGACAGATGCGGCGTTCATGGAGGGATTGGTGCGCAAACTGGCCGACGCCCGCCTGCTCATCACCGCCGAGGACGAACACGGCGCACGCACCGTCACCCTGGCGCACGAGAAACTCATCCAGGCCTGGCCGTGGCTGAAGACGCTGATCGAGGAAGACCGCGCCCGGATTGCCCTGCAAAACCAGGTTGCCCGCGACGCCGCCGAATGGCTCGAGCATGACCGCGACCCCAGTTACCTCTACACCGGGACGCGGCTGGCAGCCGCCCGCGAGAAGTTATCGGACGATACGCTGAGCGCGCAAGCCTTGGCTTTTCTCAAAGCCGGCGCGCTGGCTGCCGAACAAGCCCGCCGCCAGCGGGAACGCACCCGCCAACGCATTACAGCCGGTCTAGTGGTTGGTTCAGCCATCCTACTAGTGATTACTACCTTGGCGCTTTTCCAGTGGCGTCGCGCCGAACAACAGGCCAATCTGGCCATAGCACGCCAACTAGCTGCCCAAGCGCAAACTGCCATCGAGTTTGAGGGTGGTTATGCTGATGTTGCAAATCTCACGACCCAGAGTGGTTTATTGGCTGTGGAAGCCGGGCAGCGCGGCGCCGGCTGGGGCGCCGACCAGGCTTTGCGCCGCTATCTCGCGCTGGCAGCCTTGCCTGTTGCCAGCCTGACGCATGAAGATAATGTAAACTCCGTTGACTTCAGCCCAGATGGGCGCTATGTGGTCTCCGGGAGTGGGGACGGTACAGCGCGGGTGTGGCAGGCGCAGACCGGCGCAGAAGTGACGCGCATGATGCACGAGGGCGGTGTGACTTCCGTGGCCTTCAGCCCAGATGGGCGCTATGTGGTCTCTGGAAGTAGTGATGGCACAGCACGAATGTGGGAGGCGCAGACAGGGGCAGAAGTGGCGCGTACGACGCACGAGAGCGGCGTGACTTCTGTGGCCTTCAGCCCAGATGGGCGCTATGTGCTCTCAGGGGGTGATGACGGTACGGCGCAGGTCTGGGAGGCACAAACCGGCGTGGAAGTAGCGCGCATCACGCATGAAAGCTTGGTGAACTCCGTCGCCTTCAGCCCAGATGGGCGCTACGTGGTCTCCGGGAGTAGTGATGGCACAGCGCGGGTGTGGGAAGCACAGACAGGTGCGGAAGTGGCGCGTATGACGCACGAGAGTGATGTGACATCCGTCGCCTTCAGCCCGGATGGGCGCTATGTGGTCTCCGGGAGCTGGGATGGCACGGTGCGGGTGTGGCAGGCGCAGACCGGCGCAGAAATGGCTCGCATAACACATGACGGTGATGTGTGGGCTGTCGCCTTCAGCCCAGATGGGCGCTATGTGGTCTCTGGGTGTGATGATTACACATCACGGGTATGGGAGGCACAGACAGGCGCGGAAGTGACACGCATGACGCATGAAGGGCCAGTGGTCTCCGTTGCCTTCAGCCCAGATGGGCGCTATGTGGTCTCCGGGAGTGGGGATGGCACGGCACGAGTATGGTGGGCACAGACAGGTGCGGAAGTGGCGCGCATGACGCATGAGAGCGGCTTGACTTCCGTTGCCTTCAGCCCGGATGGGCGCTATGTACTATCCGGTGGAGCTACTACCACGGCTCGAGTGTGGAATTTTCAGCCGGGTGCAGAAGTACTGCAAATCATTCCATCGGAGGGCAGCGAGCTCTACTTTGCCATCAGCCCGAATGGGCGATACTTGGCAGCCGGAAGTTGGGATGAGCCTGTGCGGGTATGGGATCTACAGACGGGTGTTGAAGTAGTACGCATGGCACATGAGAGCGGCGTGAACTCCATTGCTTTCAGCCCAGATGGGCAGTATGTAGTCTTCGGGAATACAGACAACACGATAGATGTATGGGAGACACAGACAGGCGCGAAAGTGGCACGCATGACGCATGAAGAGCCGGTGGTCATCGTTGATTTCAGCCCAGATGGACGCCATGTGGTCTCCGGAAGTGAGGACGGCACGGCGCGGGTGTGGGAGGCGCAAACGGGCGTAGAAGTAGCCCGCATGGCGCATAAGGGTCAGGTGCGCTCAGCTGACTTCAGTCCAGATGGGCGCTATGTACTCTCCGGGAGTTATGACGGCACAGTGCGGGTGTGGGAGGCACAGACAGGCGTAGAAGTAGCACGCATGAAGCATGACAATTTCGTGCTTTCCGTCGCCTTCAGCCCAGATGGGCGCTATGTGCTCTCCGGGAGTTTGGATGGCCTAGCACGAGTCTGGGAGGCGCAAACAGGTGCAGAAGTAGCGCACATGAGACACAAAGGCGGCGTGTTATCTAGCACTTTCAGCCCGGACGGGCGCTATGTGGTCTCTGGGAGCGGCGATGGCACGGCGCAGGTGTGGGAGGCGCAGACGGGCACCGAAGTGGCACGCATCACACACGAAGGAGCAGTGCAATCAGTCGCCTTTAGTCCGGATGGGCGCTATGTGCTCTCCGGGAGTGAGGACGGCACGGCGCGGGTGTGGGAGGCACAGACGGGCGCGGAGGTGGCGCGCATGACGCATGACAACCTTGTGCTCTTCGTCGCCTTCAGCCCAGATGGGCGCTATGTGATTTCCAGCGGTCTTGATGACGGAATAAGCGTGTGGTACTGGCGCATCGCAGACCTGATGGCCGAAGCCTGCCGCCGCCTGCCGCGCAACTTGACGCTTGCCGAGTGGCAGACCTATATTGGCGATGAGCCATATCGTCCCACCTGCCCTGATAAACCCATTCCAGATGAGGACGAAATCGAAAAGCAGCACGCCATCCTCGTGCAAAAAACGGCCTTTGGCGCCGGGGCAGCCGCTTTGTTCGTCCTGGCCATCGGCCTGGTTTGGAAAGGCTGGAAACAGGAAGGGCATCGCAGGACACGCTGGTGGGTCGGGGCATTCACGCCGGGCGCGGCCGCCCTGCTTTCCGCCTGGTTCCTTTGGAATCCCTGGCAGGCGCCTACCCCTATCTACCTCGATGCAATTGGATTGCTCCTTTTATTGACGGGAAGCGCCATGCTGGTGTGGCCGTCGGTCCGCTCGGCGGCGGGGAGAAATTGGGTGCTTGCCTTGCTTGTCCTGGGGGCAAGCACGTACGCGCTGGCAGGATATGTGTTCGTATTCTTGCCTGGAGCAAATGAAAGCATGGCCTTGCCTGGCACAGAATGGTTATTAAAGGTATGGAATTGGTTGATTCCAGTCTGGACAATCCGCAATTTGCCCATCGAATGGTCAACCTTTGCGCAGGTTTGGGCGGCATGGCTATTGATGGCGGTGTGGCTCCTGGCGATGGGCTGGAGCATCGCCACCGTTCTGGCTTGGCGCCGAAAGGCAAACAGGTAGCGCTGGCAAAGCCTTGAGACACTCACCGTGCCGCCGACCTTGACTGGGTGCATCGGGCAGAACCTGGCGACATAGAAAGAATACCTTACAATCTGTGCGCGAACGCGCCATGTGGCCGTTCTAACCAACCCACCATCAGCGCGTGCTGGGTGCCGGCGGAGCGGCAAAACACACCCCATTCTGTGCGGGGTCGGTGAGCAAAAGCCCTTCCTCTGTTTCGTGATACGGCAAACCCAGTTCCTGTACACGCCCCCAAAAGGCTTGCCAGGCCTCGGGCGTAGGCAGTGTAAAGGCAATGTGCTTCAGCCCAAGGGCATCGGGCGGCGGGGGCGGCGCGCCCTCACCCTGCCAGGTGTTATACCCAATGTGATGATGATACCCACCGGCAGAAACCATCCCCATCCGAAAAGCACGACCCACGCCCATATCATCAAAACCGAGCAATTCGTGATAAAACCGGCGCGTTTCGGCCAAGCTGGAGACGTACAGATGGAAATGCCCCAAGCGCGTTTCAGGCGGGACAGGCGTATCGAGACGGTCATCCGGCTCCAAGTGAGAGAAAAGTGCCTGCAGGTCAAGCGGTTCGCGCCCGTTGCTAGGGCGTCCATCGGCCCACTCGGCGCGGAAACCACCATCCTTGTCGAACAAGAAAACCCCGTCTTCTGGAGATTCACAATACAGCTCAATCTCGTTGCCTTCCGGGTCGGCCAGGTAAGTCGTTTTCGTCATCACATGGTCAGTGGGGGCATTGGGCCACTTGACGGAAAACAACCTCGCCATCGCCCGCGCCAATTCACGGCGATTGGGGAACAAGATGGCGAAGTGGTAAATGCCCGTTACGCCCCAATAGCGCTTACCGCCCGGCAGATGAGTCAAGCGCACCAGGTCGCGCCCGGCCACGCCCAGACCAGCGCCCGTTGCAGTACGCCAATTCAACTCCAAACGCAACACAGTCTGATAAAAGACCACCTGACTATCCAGCCCCGCCACGTTCAGATGAACGTAAGCGGGGCGGGTAGCAGGATGAATACGATGCGGAGAAATCGCCAGCGGTTGGCCCTGAGCGGGTTGAAACATCCCTAAAACCCTAAATTCTCTTTCACAATAATCATCGTCGTGCGTCCGGGTAAAAACTCTTGATGAACGATGAGCCACTTGCTAATCTGGCTGTTCACGCCATAAGCCTTTAGCGCGCGTTCATCTTCCAGAGCCAGCGAATACTCGCGCACGCGCCGAAAGGCTTCGTCCAGATTGGGCACAATCTTCTGCGCGCCCACCACCCAAACGACATGCTCCGCCCCAGCCGCATACCCGGCCAACTGGCTGCCGGTCCGCGAAGCAATCACCACCGTGCCGTCCTCGGTCACCGCATGGACACTGCCCACCATCCATTCCGGCGTCGCACCCAGCTTGACCATCTCGCGCCGCTGGGTTTGCGGGTCCATATCAGCCAAACGAGCGCGCACCGAATGGTAACGCCGATTGACTTCTTCAGGAATGCCAAGCGCATCAAGCGTCGCCGAAGCGCTGGTAAACACCTCCGCCCCAGCGGGGATGAGTTGGAACAACAGATTCCTGGCTTCTTGTCCATTCGCAGCGACAAACACCTCGATACCATTCGCCTTCAACGCCTGGGCCGCCCGCTCAATTTGCGCATCAGAAGCCAACCGGGCAAACACCGGGTTAGGAACAAGTTTAGACTGCGTTTGCGTCAATTCAGGAACACTCATAACTCTCTCCTAGGTTGATGTGTTATAATACATGTGTCGTCTAATCAACACACGTTGTATAATAAACATCTGTAAGCGTCCCGTCAACCATCAAAAGCGAGCACATGTTGAATAGACAACAAAGGAGAAAAAATGTTGGCAAATCCCCCCGCCACAGACCGGCTGGACCCGCGCGTCAAGCGTACCCGCAAGCTCATCCAACAAGCCTTTAGCGAACTCCTGACCGAAAAAGGCTTTACCAACATCACCGTACAAGACATCACCGAACGTGCTGAAGTAAACCGTGCCACCTTCTACGCCCACTATCCGGATAAATACGCCCTCCTAGAAGAAAACATCGCCCAAGCCTTTCGCGCCGACCTAGAAAAACGCACCCTAAGCGCCTGCCACTACAGCCCGGAAAACCTACGCGCGCTTATCGAAACCGTTTGTGAATTTGTGGCCCGCTTTCACGAACATTGCAAAACAAACGAATCACACTTCGATTCGCTGATAGAAGCCCAAGTACGGCTACAAATTCAGACCCTGCTAGAACTCTGGCTGGAAAAAATCAACCCCCAAACAGACCGCTACCCTGCCATAGCAGCGACCTGGGCCATTTATGGCCTAGCGCTCGACTGGAGCCGCCAAAAAAACCGCCTGCCCGCCCCTGCCTTTGCCGAAAACGTGCTGGGCTTAATTGCCAAAAACCTAAACTTCCCCACCGCAGCATAACCCGAAAGACACTCAGCCCCCTGCGCGCAATGTTTTTAATCGAAATCGTTCCAGAAAATCATCCACCACATCTTCGCGCAATTCCATCGTTAGGCGGGTCTGACCAACTTCCAGCGAACCGAGCCGGAATGGCTCCATCCGCTCCAGACGCACCGACCAACCCTCGCCGCGCACCACATCCACGCTCACCAACTCGCCCCCCATCTCCTGCAAATATTCTTTAAGCAAGAAAAACGGAATTCCGCGCATTTCGTGGACAATTGTTTTCATCTACCCAGTTATCCAGTTATCCAGTTGTCCGGTTAGCCGGTTAGCCAGTTAGCCGCTTATCCGCTTCACCATCCGCTTATCCGTTTCCTCATCCGCTGCCCACATCCGTTTATCCGCTTCACCATCCGCTGCCCACATCCGTTTATCCGCTTCACCATCCGTTGCCCCATCCGCTGCCCACATCCGCTTGTCCGCTTCACCATCCGTTGCCCCATCCGCTGCCCACATCCGCTTGTCCGCTTCACCATCCGCTTCCCCATCCGCTACCCACATCCGTTTATCCGCTTCACCATCCGCTGCCCACATCCGCTTATCCGCTTCACCATCCGTTGCCCCATCCGCTGCCCCCTCCCACAGCCGGGAAGACATCCAGCTTATCGCTGCGTGAAATACGCGTCTCGAGCACATCCGGCAAATACGGCACATCGCGCCCATTGACGAAAAAATGTACATGCCCCAGCATTTCCTGGTCATTTTTCATCAACTCGGCCCGCAACGCCGGATACAGTTTAAAACACTCCTCCAACACCTCGCGCACGGTCACCCCGTCGGGCAAATGGTCAAGCGAAACGGTCTTCTTGCCGGTAATCAGCCGCAGAGTAGCATAAAAATTAACATTCATCGCATTCTCTCCTGAAAGCAGACCAAACACATCATAATTGTAACATAGCCGTCAATGGTCAGGAATCAAACCCCAGGCCCAGCGCATCGAGCAGTTTCAGCCAGGCATTGCGGCGGCCCTCGTTACGGTCGGCCTGGTCGAGCGAAGCGCGGGTTAGGTGAATCACCCAAGAGCGAAACGGCTCTGGCGGGAAAGGAATCGGCTTCTGGCGCGTCATCGTCAAACGGGTACGTTCCGTCTCATGGCGTTCCAGCAAATCCAACAACACCTGCGCGCCAAAGCGTGCAGCACCCACCCCCAGACCGGTGTAGCCCATGCAATAGGCAACGCGCCCCCCAAGCGCCGTGCCCCAAAAAGCGCTAAAGCGCGAACAAGTATCAATCACACCGCCCCAAGCATGTGTAAAGCGCAACCCCCGCAATTGCGGAAAAGTCTGAAAGAAATGTTCGGCCAGCCGCCCAAACGATTCGTGATTGACCTCGAACTGCGCTCCCACGCCGTTATTGGGGTAATAAATAGCATCATAACCACCCCACAAAATGCGCCCATCGGCAGTGCGGCGATAATAGTGAAACTGATTGCCCGAATCGCCCACCCCCTCGCGGTCCTGCCACCCAACCTCCTGCCATTGCGCCGCCGAAAGCGGCTCGCTGACCAAGACATAATCATAGACCGGCACGATATAAAGCGAGAGTCGCCTAAGCAGTGGCGGAAACGCATTGGTTGCCAGCGCCACCCGCGCGGCCAACACATCGCCATGCGGCGTATGCAAGCGGACAGTCGTTTTTTCGGCGCGCATCGAAAGCACGGGCGTCTGCTCGTAGAGTCTCACACCCATCCGTAGACAAGCCGCGCGCAAACCCCAGGCCATCTGCGCCGGATTGACCATCGCCACATTGCGGTCGAGATACGCACCCAAATACGTTGGAGAACAGACCCGCCTGCGCGCCTGTTCCGCATCCAACCATTCCACATCTTCCCCCACCCGGCGGCCTGCTTCCACCGCCTGACGAAGTTCCTCCACCTGATACGGCTCGGTCGCCACATGCAATTCACCAGAGCGAATCCAATCGCAAGCAATGTCCCAGCGCTTCAGGTCGGCCTCCATTTCATCCAAGTTGCGGTGACCAAGAGCAACCAGCCGAGGCATATCTTGCGGCCAACGCGCCAGACCGTTCTCGAAGCCGTGCGTGAGCGAGGCAGAGACAAACCCGCCATTCCGTCCACTGGCCGCACAGGCAGTCGTCTCCCGTTCCAGCAAAACCACATCCCAATCGGGATGAGACTCTTTGGCCAGCAACGCCGTCCACAAACCGGTAAAGCCGGCCCCCACAACAGCCAGGTCGGCCGTGACATGCCGGGTGAGCGGATCGGTGGGGTCGGGCCGGGCGGGGTCATCCAGCCAAAAAGGCGTAAACGACAGATTGGAGAGAGCGCGCAGGCTTTCGGGTTGAGCAGAGCGAGCAAACGGCATGCTTTAATTTTACTGGAGACAACCTGCTGGGTCAAAAACATTTTTGAAAGAAGCCAAGATGTATAATTGAACGTATATGGCACTCCCACATCAAGATTCTGGAGGAAGCGATGTCAAAACTGACCGAATGGCTGGCTAAGCCAGGCACTCTAGTCGCCGATGGCGCCACCGGCACGCAGTTACAAAAAGCGGGTCTAAAACCGGGTGATTCCCCCGAACGCTGGAATTTAGAGAATCCCGATGCCGTTCGCGCGCTACATCGCAACTACATCGAAGCCGGCGCGAACATCGTGCTAACCAACACCTTTGGCGGCAATCGCTTTCGCCTAGCGCGGCATGGCCTTGAAGGGCAAGTACATCAAGTTAATGAAGCCGCCGCTCGCCTAGCACGCGAAGTAACCGGTGAGGCAGCCCTGGTCTTTGGCGATATTGGCCCCAGCGGTGAACTGCTCAAACCGCTCGGAAAATTGACGTATGAAGAAGCCGTAGCAGGCTTTGCCGAACAGGCTGCCGGGTTGATTTCGGGCGGAGTAGATGCCATCCTGATTGAAACCATGAGCGACATCAACGAGGCCAAAGCCGCCATCGAGGGAGTGCGGCAGGTCAATGCCGAAATCCCCATCCTAGTCACCTTCAGTTTTGACACCCACGGTCGCACAATGATGGGCACCAAACCGGAAAAGGTAGCAAAAGAAATCTGGGCCTTGGGAGTAACAGCCATCGGCGCCAATTGCGGTCGAACGCTCTCCGAAACGCTCACCGCCATCGAACAGATGCGCGCCGCCGTGCCAGAGGCCCTACTCATGGCAAAACCGAACGCAGGCCTACCCCACACCAGCGGCGCGGAACTGGTGTACGACGTAACCCCTGAAGTGATGGCCGAATACGCACAAAAATTTGCCCAACAAGGGGTCAAAATCTTTGGGGGATGTTGCGGCTCTAGCCCCGAGCATATCCGCAGCGTAGCCCAAGTGCTACAACAACCCTGACCTGCTTTGGTCTATGGACTCGCTCTCTGCACTAACCCGCATCAACTTAGATGACTTGGTCGTTTCCTTTGGCTGGCAAAACACCCGTCTACGGGCTGCCGTGTTACGGGCAGTCTTTCGCGGCCCAGCAGAAAAATTTGCCCGCCAGATGCTCGCTTTCGATGACATGGTGGCTGTACGCGGGTTAGCACAGGCAGCCCAAGAACTATTCTATCGTTATGCACAATCGCTGACCATCTATGGTGCAGAACACATCCCTGCCACAGGGCCAGCGCTGTTCCTATCCAACCATCCCGGCATGGTAGATACCCTGGCGCTGTTCATTGCCATTCGTCGCCCCGACCTAAAAATCATCGCCACCGAACGGCCGTTTCTGCAATCTCTCAAAAACATCACGCCACAATTGATTTTTGTCAGCGATGACCCGGCACGGCGCATGTCCGCTGTACGGCAAGCCGCTGCCCACCTAAAAGCGGGCGGCGCAGCGCTCACCTTTCCAGCGGGCAAAATTGAACCAGATGCCGATGTGTACCCCGGCGCACTGGAAGCCCTAGAAGGCTGGAGCGAATCGGCGGGACTTTTTCTGCGCTTCGCACCGGCGACCCAAGTTATCCCAACCTTTGTGCGAGGCGTTTTGTGGGAAAAAGCAGTCAAACACCCCCTAACGCGAATTAAGAAGAATCGAGAAGAACGAGAACGACTAGGGGCCGCCTTTCAGCTGCTAATGCACGTCATGTTTAATCAACGTCCATTAAAAGTATCGGTGCATTTCGGCGCACCCTTAGAACAGAAAAAAGACAACCCATCCGACATCGCTGCTGTGCATCTACACGTGCTGCAAACAATGAAAGAACTCATACACCTAAGCCAAAATCGGCAGAAAGGGTGGAATGGACTTTCAGCGCCGCAATCCATTGGAGCCATCGAATGAAAAAATGGCTCGGGCGCGGCTTATTTATTGCGTTACTCAGCGGCTTATTCTATTGGGCCTTGCGCAATGCACCACTTCCAGACATCATAACTCTCTTGGGCAAACTCGATGCAACACAACTCATTTGGCTGGTGGCACTCAACGGCATCATCTTTCTGCTTATCACCGCGCGCTGGTGGCTTATCCTGCGCGCCGAAAGCCGGCACATACCGTTTGGGCCATTGATTGGCTACCGACTCGCAGCATTTGGTTTAAGCTACTTCACACCCGGCCCCCAAGTGGGCGGTGAACCTTTGCAAATTGTATACCTGCAAAAGCAATATCGCTTGTCATTTGCACGCGCTACATCCGCTGTCATCATGGACAAGCTGCTCGAATTCTTGGCAAACTTTCTCTTTCTCGGCATTGGTTTTTTGGCAATTGCGCGCTCTGGTATCCTTACGCGCTATACCCCTCCGCCTTGGATAAGCCTACCGCTTATCCTACTCCTAGTCTGGCCATTAGCACATATCCTGTTGATGTACTTCAACAAACATCCTCTCAGCGCCTTACTGGCCCCCCTCGTACGCATACGACATATAGCCATAAAAAACACCGCCCAGCCTCCCAACACTTGGTGGATGAATCTGCTCAATATCGCGCGGCTCATCGCCTTGAGTGAACACCTTGCCGGAACCTTTTGCCGCCGCCATTTCGGCTATCTCTTGCTCTCGCTAAGCGCTTCTCTTCTGGTTTGGGTTGGCATGGTATATGAATATCTATACATGCTCACCTGTTTTCAAGCCCAATTGACCTTTGAGCAAGCATTGGCCTCTCTCACCATCGTACGCCTATCCTTTCTCGCTCCCCTGCCCGCCGGCTTAGGAGCACTTGAAGCCAGCCAAGTGCTTGCGGCCAGCGCTTTCGGCTTGCCTGCCGCGCTCGGCATTAGTCTGAGCCTGCTTATGCGCGCCCGCGACCTGCTGCTAGGTGGTTTAGGACTATTGATTGCAGCGTTCAACAAATAATTCAGACCAATGAAAACTCACCTCCTCACTTTCACTGCCCCTAGACGCGTTCAAATTATCGAACATACCTTGCCGTTTCCCGGCGAAGGCGAAGTTCTTGTCCAAACCTTATTCTCAGCCATCAGCCCCGGCACCGAAATGCTCGTCTATCGCGGTCAGTTCCCCAAAGATGTGCCAATTGATGCCTGCTTCCCAGGCATGAACGAGACATTCCAATATCCCATCGCTTATGGCTATGCCTGTGTAGGTCAAGTATTGCACGTTGGACCACAGGTACCTGCCGATTGGAAGGGTCGTCTCGTATTTGCCTTTCAGCCCCATTGTTCGTTCTTTGTTACACCCTATCAAACCCTCATTCCCTTGCCCGAAAACATCTCACCGGAGACTGCTTGCTTTCTGCCGCAGGCCGAAACCGCTGTTAACCTGGTACAAGATGCCGCGCCACTGCTGGGCGAGCGTGTCCTGGTGTTAGGACAAGGCATCATCGGTCTGCTCGTAACAGCGCTTTTGCAGCAATTTCCACTTGAAACCCTGGTCACCACCGATTTATACCCCCTGCGCCGGGCTGCCTCACGCGCCCTGGGCGTCTCCTTCGCACTCGATGCAAGCGACCCCAATCTAAATGATCTGCTGCGACAGGCTCTGCCATCCGGAGCTGACCTGACCCTGGAGGTAAGCGGCTCACCCCTGGCGCTCAATACAGCCATCGAACACACCACCTTCTCCGGGCGGATTATCATTGGCTCGTGGTATGGAGAAAAAACAGCAGAGCTATACCTAGGCGGCAAATTTCATCGCAACCGCCTACAACTCCTCTCCAGCCAAGTCAGCACCATTCGCCCCGAACTAAGCGCGCGCTGGGACAAAACTCGCCGCTTTGCAATTGTTTGGGACATCCTAAGCAAAATTCAGCCTGAACGCTGGATTACACACCGCTTTCCTATGACCCAAGCCGCCAAAGCCTACCAATTGCTAGATAAACAACCACAACAAACACTCCAAATTCTACTCGAACCCAATCTCATCTAACTCCTATGTATACCCTATCCGTCAAACGTGATTTCATCGCCCGCCATTACCTGATAGGCGGTGATTGGGGCGCAGAAAACGCTCCCAACTCGCATCATTACGTGCTGGAATTACAACTCAGCGGCTCAACCCTAGACCAGCACGGCTACCTGGTGGATATCCTGGAAATCGAGCGTCTTCTGGATGAAACCGTAGCGCGCTATCGCGAACAAATGCTCAACGACCTGCCAGAGTTTGCCGGGCTGAATCCATCCATTGAAAATTTCGCGCGCCTGGTCGCCGAGCAACTCCATGCTCGTATCCATGCCCCAAACATCGCATCGCTCACAGTGCGCATCTGGGAAAACGAGATTGCTTGGGTCGCGTACCAAATTCACCGATGAAAATTGGCCTCATTATCTACGGCTCGCTGGATACTTTGAGCGGTGGTTATCTCTATGACCGCCAATTGGTCGAATATCTTCGCGGCCAAGGCGATATCGTTGAAGTTATTTCACTCCCCTGGCGAAATTATGCCGCTCACCTCACCGACAACCTAACCTTCCGCTTGCCAACCGGCCTGGATATTCTGATTCAAGACGAGCTGAACCACCCTTCCCTACTCGCAGCCAATCAGGGCAAACACCCCTACCCCATTATTAGCCTGGTGCATCACCTACGCTGCTCCGAGCAGCGGCCTGCTTGGCAAAATTTTTTCTACCGCTTGGTCGAAGTACGCTACCTGCGCTCGGTAGATGGCTTCATCTTCAATTCACAGACCACACGCAACGTCGTCAGCCCTTGGATTGACGACGCAAAACCCAGTATCATCGCCTACCCACCCACCGACCGGTTTGGAGCCGGATTACCAGAACAAGCAATCATCGAACGCGCCCAAAAGCACCCCTTGCGCATTCTCTTTCTTGGCAACCTCATTCCTCGCAAAGGAGTGCATACCCTGCTCGATGCTCTCGCCCATCTCCCCTCTTTGTCTTCTTTCACCCTAGATATTGTCGGCTCTCTCAGCGTAGATGCAGCCTACGCCCACGCCATGCAGAAAAAAGCCGCTCAACTCGGCCTGACCTCACAAGTCACGTTTCATGGCTCGCTCAACAACGCTCCCTTAGTAGAAAAACTAAGCCAAGCGCACGTGCTGGTCGTGCCATCCTCTTACGAAGGGTTTGGAATTGTCTATCTCGAAGGAATGGCGTTTGGCCTGCCTGCCATCGGCACAACCGCCGGCGCAGCGCACGAAATCATCACAGCAGGGCAAACCGGCTTTCTCATTCGGCCAGGAGATGCCCAGACGTTGGCAGCGCATCTACATGCCCTAGCCACAGACCGTACCCTACTGACCCGCATGTCGCTCCATGCCCGAGAACGCTACCACCGCCAACCCAAATGGGAGCAAACCGCCGGTGAAATCCGAAACTTCCTGCTAAAGATGGCAAGCCGATAAAACTCAATCTGTCTTCTTCTTACGCAACAACTTGCGCAGATGCTCCCATATCTCCCTGGCACGGCTGGCTTGTTCGGGTTGAACTGGCTGCGGGGCATAGCGGGCTTCGATGAAGGCACCGGTGAGCGCTTCAACATCAGGCTCAGCCTCGGGTAAAGCCGAATCCAAGCGGACAGCAAACTCAGCTGGCGTTTGCGATGGATGGCGTGCTAACCCGCTTTCACTGCTGCGACGCAAAAGCGCATGATAATAGAAAAAAACCGTTTGCCGTGGCGTCAATTTCCGCAGGCTCAACCACGCCCCCATGCTCCAGCCTGGCTCACGGCGCGGACGAATGCGCTCCAACCCAGCCTTCACCGCTTGGCCAACTTCTTTCTGCGCACGTTTCCACAAAAAGCGCAAACGCTCCCATAGAGCAAACAACCAGGTCAAGGAAGGTCGCTGGCGCATCACCTGCAGCACCTGCTCGTGCAGCCTCAGGTACTGCACCAGCGCAAAGACCAACACAAACAAAAACAAGCCCCAAAACACAAACGACTTTGCCACTTCTACCCATGGCACAGGAGTTGCGACCGAGGGAGCAACTTCCGGCAGCAACCTATCCGGCTGGAACGCAGGCCACTCCGCTTGCTCAACCGGTGGTTCTTGGCCAAACAACAACGAGAGTAACCCCATCAGCAGTAAAAACAAAGCAACCAGGAACTGGACCACAAGAAACAAAAAATAAATGACCAGGTTCAGCAAATAGCCAAGTGAAGCCAAGAAACCCAAACTATATGTGGTGGGAAGCAGACTGACCAACGCAGTCAGGAGCGTCAAAAAGAGCAAACTGTAAAATGCCCAGCTGGCTAGCATGCCTGGCGGAGAGGGGATACGATTGATGCTCCAACGATTATTCAAGTCACTCCAGTGCGTCAGACTAAAAAGCGCCAATCCCAGCAGGAAATAGAGGAGCGTACTGAGACCGCCATTCGAAAAAGAGGGAACATCCAACACAGCGTCCTTCCAAATTCCACCCTGCACAGCGCGAAAATCGAGCCGCAAAAGCCCAGTCAAAAGAACCAAAATGGCGCCTACGCTGAAAACGAGATGAAGCAAGCGTTCACGCGGCGAGCGGTTTTCGCCGGGAGTAACCGCATACCCTTCTTGGCGAATCAACTCAGCATCTATTCCCATTTCCTCGAACAAACCGGCAAAACCCAAACTAATCAACCAGGTCAGAATACACATCCCTAGTCCAATAAAATATTCAACGCTCAGAAACGAATTAAGGAACTCACGCCAACCAGCCGATACTTCACCCCAAAATGTCGAGAGACCGTGCGAACCCCCAATCACCACCCGCAAGCCAATGAAGAGCAGAATCAACTGCGCGCCAACCGCTATCAACCACTCCCGCGAGAACAAATCTATTTCTTTGAAGCGACTATGATTGTAGAAGGTATCGAGCGAAACCAGCAAACACACCCCCACCAGATACCAGGGCTGCCAGGCAGGGACAAGGCGCGTCAAAAAAGTGACAACCGTTGCCGCAGCACAGGCCAACATCAGCGCAACCAACACAGAGGCCATCAGACGAAAGCGACGCTCGTTCGCGCGCGTTTGACGCGTAATTTCAGAGGCTCTCATGGTTTGAACAGTTCACAGAATGTGATACACTACCGACCAGATTCAAAAATCCTTGTGGAGGACGAACATGCCCGAACATGAATTCTACACCGTTGAAATTGCCGGTCTCAAGCGTGACCTGCGTTTATTCGAGGTTGCGCCCAAACTGCGGATTGCGATTCTAAACATCCTAGGCGACACCGAACTGGTTCAGGCTTGCGCCCGCGAATTGGCGAAGAAGCTAGAATCGGTGGAATATGATGTCCTGGTCACTGCCGAGGCCAAGTCCATCCCACTGGCCCATGCGCTCTCGGTTGAAACACACAAACCATACGTTGTTCTACGCAAAGCCTACAAACCCTACATGGGCGATGCTTTGCAAGCCGAAACGTTGTCCATTACGACCGGTCAGCCACAAGTCTTGATTCTTGACGAGAAAGACCGCGACCTGGTGCAGGGGAAGCGCGTTGTGATTGTAGATGATGTCATCAGCACCGGTTCAACCTTACAAGGCATGCGCATGATTTTGAGCAAAGCCGGCGCAACCGTAGTCGCCGAAGCAGCTATCTTCACCGAAGGCGAAAAGTCCAAATGGCTGCATATCATCGCCCTCGGACATCTGCCTCTCTTTACCGACTAACCGGGCAAACGAAACAGCCCAATCAGCAATGTGCTTCCAGGCACTCCACACCCTCTATCCCCACCGTTGCGCTGTGCAAGGTACCCGCCGGCAACTCCAACCGGTCACCCGCATGCAGCGTGATAGATTGTTCCCTCTGTGGTAGGTGAAAAGTGATGCTGCCCTGCGTAACGTAAATCACCTTGTGATAAGGGTGCGTGTGAGCCGTATAAGTATCAAACGGGTCATTGGCCCAAGCATAGTACACCAACCCCTCGCCATCCAGCAACTCGCGGATGGCATTTTTGGTCGGAGATTCAGGAGCAGACCAAGCGATAACTCGCACCTCGTTCATGGTTAATCCTCTGCGGCTCGCGCCATTTCTTCTGGTTCGAAGACGACTTCCTCTTTGCCGGTCAGTTTTTCTTCAATTTTACGCACCACCAAATTCAAATGACCAGGGTGAGCAACATAGTTCAAATCATCGGTTGGAATGGTCAACACCGGACAAAGCGTAAAGCCGGCAATCCATTTTTCATACAGCCGGTTTAACCCAGCCAGATATTCAGCCGAGATAGAACGTTCATAGTCACGTCCACGTTGCGCAATACGCGTTAACAGGCTCGGCACAGAAGCGCGTAGATAAATAACAAGGTCGGGCGGAGGCAAAAATTGCACCAACGTCTCGTACAAATTACGATACGTTTCGTAGTCACGGGGATGAATATAGCCCTGTAGAAACAAATTGTGGGCAAAAATCTCTGCATCCTCGTACACACTTCTATCTTGAAAGACCGAGGTAGGATGCTGTGCGATTTTATAGTGAATCCGCAGCCGATGAGTGAGAAAAAAGATTTGTGAGTGAAACGCCCAGGCCGACATATCGCTATAAAAATCAGCCAAATAGGGATTTTCAGTCACCGGCTCATAAAACGGCTGCCAATTGGGCCCTAGCTTTTGGCACAACAAGTTAACCAGAGTAGATTTACCCACTCCAATATTGCCAGCAACTGCCACGAACTTTTTCATCACACATCTCCTGGCGTCACTGCCCAGCCAATTCCTTTTCTATCACCTGCTGGAAGACATCGAACGGCTGCGCTCCAATGATGATAATCCCATTCACAAAAAAAGTCGGGGTGGAATTGACGCCAATCGAAAGCCCGTAACGCAAATCGGACTGCACTTTATCAGCATAGCGCTCCTCATCCACGCAAGTCTGAAACGCCTGAATATCTAAACCCAGTTCGGTAGCATAGATGAGATACGATTCGCGATTCAGGTCGTACTTGTAACTAAATAAAGCATCGTGAAAGGGAAAATACGCGCCCTGTTCGCCAGCACAATGGGCAGCTATGGCAGCCGATTTGGCATTAGGGTGAATACTCTCGAGCGGAAAATCCCGGTAGACAAAACGGATTTTGCCTTCGTATTCCTTCAACAAGCGTTGATACACCTGCTGATGCCAACGCGCACAAAAGGGACATTCATAATCGCTAAATTCAATAATCGTGATGGGGGCATCTGTTGGACCTAAAGCCGGGCTATCACCCGCCTCAACCGCAACGCGGCGCACTGGCATAGTGGGTACTGATTGCGCGGCTTGTTGCGTGTTCGAAGGCTGATTGTCGCCCCACAGAATCCAGCCCAAGCCTAAACCGAGCAGAAAAACAACCGGCAAAAGCGAGAATAAGACCGCCTCGCGGCTACGACGCTGCGCTTCGCGCGTGCGCGCCAAACGAGTTTGTGAGGGAGAAGGGGGAGAAACAGTTTGCATTGGGGGATTATACTCACTTCTGGTGCATTCAAGAAAGAAAAAATGACTTGGCGCTCGTGTTCAATCTGGTTGCTGCAACTTTATCACAACATGCTGCACAGATGAGACATCAATCCGTAACAAGAACTCAGGAAGCACCCGAAAGTTTTGAATAGCGTGGCGAACGAGAAGATTGCACAACTGCTCGCAATCCTTCGGGCAAGCTGGGAGCAACGCGTCGCAAAATCACCGCACACTGGGGAGAAGCAGCCCCGGCCATCGCCTGACGCAAGAAATAGGTTGTCTCTACGGGCGAAGCGCGATATAAAGCGGTGAGCAAATCGGCCAATTCATTTTGCAACATGGGTGGTATGTTCTGAATAACCGGCGTCAGCATGGTATAGATGGGTGGAAGATTTTCGTAGGCAGGGTCTTCCAGAAGAGGGATGAGGGCATAGATAGCATATTCCCACAGGCGCGGCGTGGACGGGTCAAACCAAGTCTGAATCAGGGCCAAAAAACGTTGTGGTGCTTCGCGTCGCAAACGCACCAAGCCAGCATTGAGCAAGGCCTTGCGAAGTTGCTTATCGCGCGCGCGCGCTACCCAAGCCTGCACCCGCTCCAATAAATGTGGCGTATCCGGGTGAATTTTTCCCAACAAAACAGCGGCTAACAAACGAGTTTCTAAATAACCTGCTTTCCACAACGCATTGGTCAATGCCAAGGCTTGCTCTGGGAACGTGGTTGCCAATGGATTCAGCTCCATTTCGATTTGACGCAACACAGCCTGTGGCACACGGTATGCAGGTAACACAGAAGCCGGTGCAGCAATCCCAACGCGCAGCGTGCGGTCGGCATACAGGTCCAGGATTTCGTGCAGTTCCTTAACGAACCGTTCTGGCTGGTCGAACTTTTCAACCAACACAGCAGCCTGGGTTTTAAGACGAGCAATATCAATCGCCGGCATACCAGAAACCAGCAAAAAACATCAGAACAACCAACCTCGCCCCAAATCCATCAATACGACTTGGCAAAATACACCTTACGTTTCGCTTCTGCTCCACAAACAATGCACCTACCAGGCTCAGAGGGCTGCCCTTCCAAGGGAATACAGCGCGTCGAGGCTTTGGTTTCTTCTTTCACTTTGGCTTCGCATTCTCGGCTTTCACACCAGTAGGAGAATGCCCAGCCGTTTTGCACCACCTGCTTAAGCTCTTCGTAGTCTCGAGGCTCGTGGATGTTCGCATCGCGAAAAGCCGTTGCCCGCGCTAGCAACGCCTGCTGAATCGTTTCCAGCATCGCGCGCACCGTCTCTACAATGTTTTCTTGAGAAACGAAAGTTTTGCCTTCTTTGCCAGGCACATCGCGGCGCGCCAGAGCGACCGAATTCTTCTCGACATCTTTGGGGCCAATTTCCATGCGCAGCGGGACACCACGCATTTCCCAATCATTGTACTTATAACCGGGCGTCACTTCCTCGCGGTCATCCACTTTCAAGCGCAGTCCGGCATCTTTCAGTTGGGCAAAGATGCGCTCGGTCACCTCCATCACGCGTGCTTTTTCTTCAACATTTTTGTAAATGGGAACGATAACCACCTGAATTGGCGCCAAGCGTGGAGGCAAAATCAACCCCTTATCATCGCCATGCGTCATGATAATGGCACCAATAAAGCGGGTCGAAAGACCCCACGAGGTGGTATAGGCATATTCCAGCTCGTTGTTGCGGTTCGTAAACTGAATATCAAAGGCTTTGGCAAAATTTTGCCCCAGATAATGACTGGTACCACTTTGCAGCGCTTTCGTATCCCCCATCATCGCTTCAATCGTGGTAGACATCACCGCTCCGGCAAACTTTTCAGTCTCCGATTTGATGCCCCGGATGACCGGTACAGCACCATCGTTAATGGCAAAATCGGCATACACATTCAACATGCGCAAGGTTTCCTCGCGCGCTTCTTGCTCAGTAGCATGTGCCGTGTGGCCTTCCTGCCAGTAAAACTCGGCAGTGCGCAAAAAGAGTTTGGTGCGCATTTCCCATCGCACCACATTTCCCCATTGGTTGATGAGAATCGGCAGGTCACGCCACGACTTAACCCACTTACTATACATGTAGCCGATGATTGTTTCGGAGGTAGGGCGCACCACCAGCGGCTCTTCTAGCTTTTCGCCACCACCATGCGTTACCACCGCCAATTCAGGGGAAAACCCTTCCACGTGTTCTCTTTCCTTTTCCAGGAACGACATGGGGATGAGCAAGGGAAAGGCAGCATTCACATGGCCGGTCTCTTTAAAACGTCGGTCAAGCGCTTGCTGAATATTTTCCCACAACGTCCAACCATACGGGCGCACAACCATACACCCGCGCACAGGGGAATAATCGGCCAATTCTGCTTTCAGAACCAGCTCGTTATACCATTCGGAAAAGTTTTCGGAACGGGGGGTGAGTTTATCTTCAGACATTTCTACTCCAGAGAAGGGAAATAAATCACGGCTTTACAAAAGCGGCAAACAAACCGAGTTTAGCCAAGCGTTAACTCTCCATCACCATCTTGGCGGCAGTCTCTACATCCTGAGCAAAACGAAGAAACTCTCTTTGCCGCTCGGGAATGTAGTGGGACAAAGAGCGAAAAAACTGGTCAAAGACGGCCTGCCAGCCCTCTCCAACCAGCACCAACGGCCTACGGGGCAGAGATTCGACAATCATCAAGTTCCAGGTCAGAGCAATCTCGGTCAATGTGCCGGGGCCGCCTGGCAGGGCAATCGCGGCATCACAGGCAGTGATAAGCGCCTCCAAGCGTTCGATGAGGGTCTTTCTTCTTCTCTCTTCCTTTACCCAAGGGTTGACCCCGACGGGCCGCCAGCGCTCAATCTCGTCACAGGTAACACCGATGACATGCCCACCGGCCTCTGCTGCACCCTTGCTGACGGCCTCCATCGTGCCGATATATCCGCCGGTTAGCACCGTGTGACCTGCTTCCGCCAAGCGCTTGCCAAGCAGATACGCTTCTTCATAAGCCGGCGTGTTGGGTTGGGGTTGCGCACCGCCAAAAATCGTGATGTTCATAAACAGTCCACAAACAGGTATCGTGCCAGGGTTCGAAAACAAGAGTTGGTCAACCTACGGACCACTTACCAAACAAAAACGGCTCGCCAGGTCTGGGAGCCGCCTTTGGCATGCAAAAACGAACCTATCCAGACCTGGAGGTTAGGCAGAATGGGAACGGGGACGGGCTTAAAAACATAGTCTAATTATACAGGAATTTGGATTGTGTGTAAAATAGAAATATGCGCCTGATTCTCACGCACGAACAAGCCGATTTCGATGCCGTTGCTGCCCTATATGCAGCCTATTTGTTGGATGAAGGCGCTTATGCAGTCCTGCCACGCCGCCTGAATCGCAATGTACGTTCATTTCTAACCCTCTATGGCACGGAATTTCCTTTCTTAGAGTCACGCGATTTGCCGCCTGGAGCCGTAGAAATTGTGACCCTGGTGGATACGCAATCGCTCATCACACTCAAAGGCATGGGAGAACGCACTCGCGTTCGCGTCTTCGACCATCATCCTTTGCGCAAGAACAATCCACCCGAGTGGGAAATCACCACGTTTGACTTAGGCGCCACCACCACCTTTCTAACAGAGGCCTTGCACGAGCAAGGCCTTAAGCTAACCCAGATTCAGGCAACTTTGCTCTTATTAGGCATTTATGAAGATACAGGCTCACTCACCTATTCACGCACAACCGCCCGCGATGCACACGCTGCCGCCTGGCTATTGGAGCAAGGTGCCGATTTGGGGATTGCCAGCCGATTTCTCAACCCACCCCTCACACCCGAACAACGTGAAGTGTATGAGCGCCTAGTCAGTGCTGCCGAAATCTACGAAATCAACGGGCATCGTCTCATTGTAACCTGCGGTGAAGCGCACAATTTGACCGAGGAAATTTCCAGTCTGGCGCACAAGTTACGCGATTTGTTTGAACCAGACGCGCTCCTTGTATTGGTCGAGACCCTCGAAGGCATTCGCCTGGTGGCGCGTTCTACCACAGACGATATTGATGTTGCAGCAATTGCCGCACAATTCGGTGGCGGAGGACACGACCGCGCAGCAGCGGCCCTGATAAAGAAAGACACCGCCCATGCTTCTCTCTCCATCAGCGCATTGCGCGCCCAGCTGCTTGAATTGCTTCCCCGCTATGTTCGCCCACCGATTAGCGTTGCACAGGTCATGTCGCGGCGTCCGCGCTTGCTAGCGCCCGAAACACCCGCACAAGAAGCCGCACAATTAATGACCCGCTACGGCTACGAGGGCTTTCCGGTTGCCAAGGATGGCAAAATCATTGGCCTGCTCACCCGCCGTGCAGTGGACCGCGCCCTTAACCACCGCCTGAACCTGCCTGCTGCCAGCCTGATGGAGGCGGGAGAAGTAACCGTTTCGCCGAGCGACTCTCTACAGCGCGTGCAAAGCCTGATGATTGAAAGCGGTTGGGGGCAAATACCGGTCGTGGAACCGGAGAGTGGAAAAATCATTGGCATTGTCACCCGCACCGATTTGCTCAAAACGCTGGTACGCCGCCCTCGTCTCCCCCAACATACCTACGCCCGGCAACTCGAACGCTCCCTGCCGCCAGACCGTTTGGCAGTTCTACGCGCCATTGCCGAAGAAGCCGACCGACAACATCTGCCCGCCTATATCGTAGGTGGCTTTGTGCGCGATTTGTTACTCAATCGGCCAAGCTTAGATTTTGATATTGTGGTCGAAGGAGACGCCATTCTACTCGCCAAGGCCCTAGCACGCAAATATGGCGGACGCGTCACCAGCCATAGCCGCTTTGGCACAGCCAAATGGAACTTGGAACACTCCTCTTTCCACACCTTGCACTCTTCATTAGACCTGATTTCCTCTCGCCAAGAATTTTACGAACATCCAACTGCCTTACCAACCGTAGAGCGGGGCAGCATCAAACTAGACCTGCATCGGCGTGATTTCACCATCAATACGCTCGCCTTGCGGTTAGATGGCCGTCACTTCGGTGAACTGCACGATTACTATGGCGGCCTGACCGATTTACAAAAGGGCTGTGTTCGCGTTTTGCATTCGCTCTCATTTATAGATGACCCAACACGCATGTTACGCGCCGTGCGCTATGAACAACGCTATGGATTCCGCATCGAACCACGCACGCTGCAACTCATGGATGAAGCCAAACCACTGATTGCTCGCCTTTCGCACGAGCGGGTGCGCCATGAGATTGATTTGATTGTGGAAGAAGCAAACGCCCCGGCCATGTTGGCGCGCCTGGCCGAACTGAACTTAATGACCTCCATCACAGATGTCTTAATCTGGAATCAAACATTGCGCCAACGGCTAGAAGCTGCGCGAACCACACCACCGCCACCAGAATGGAGATTGCCTGCCACCCTGGCCGGATTGTCCTTACAAGGGGCATTGACCTACCTGCTTTGGTTGCTCGATTTGCCCCAGCCAAACCTTGAACGTTTACAGGAACGCCTGCGTTTTCCTTTAGAACTGTACAAAGCCTTGCGGGCGGCATCTTCGCTCCAGGCGAGATTACCGGCCTTGCGCGAAAAATCCCCCTCTGGATGGGTACAACAGCTCGAAGACATTCCCCTACCGGCCATTTACGCCGTTTTTCAAGTGAACCAAGAGCCTGCCCTGACAGAGTATGTCTTGCACTGGCAAACCATTCGCCCACGCACCAATGGACAGACTCTCAAAGCGCTTGGGCTGCCGCCTGGACCGGCCTATCAGCGCATTTTGTGGGAACTACGCGCTGCCTGGCTCGATGGAAAAATAACCAATGAAGCCCAAGAAACACACTTGCTGCGTAATCTGTTAGAACAGGGATATGGATAGACTGGAGAAGATGTATGGACGAGCCTTCCACCTTCCCGTACCGACTGCGCCAAGAATTTCTCTCGCCTGCCGAGGCTGCTTTTTTCCGCGTTTTACACGAGATGGTGAAAGAGCACCTGTACATTTGTCCAAAAGTGCCACTACAAGAACTATTTTTCGTCACCCGCCCCAACGAAAATGTGCACTACTTCAACAAGATCTATCGGAAGAGCGTGGATTTTCTGCTGCTGCGGCGCGATACGCTCAAACCAGTGCTGGCGATTGAACTCGATTATCCCAAACAAGCCGAACACCGCCCAAGAGATAACTTTCTAGAGAGTCTATTTATACAGGCACGCCTTCCGTTAGTGCATGTGCTAGCACAACCCAGTTACGATATGCAAGAGCTAGCACGCTTGTTCGCGCGGGCCATGAAACAGACGAAAGTCGAAAACCAGCCGATGCGTGCCGCAAACGATTATTCGCCCATCTGCCCGCGCTGTGGCATTACCATGGTCTTACGGTTTTACAAAGAAGGCCCGCGCAAAGGTCAGCAATATTACGGCTGCCTAAATTTTCCGCAATGCCAAGAAACGGTACAGGTCGGTCATTGAGTCAACGTGCCCGGGCCAACAGGCCAAGCATCAGTACCAAGGTACCATTCTTTTTGTTTGGGATTGCAGCAAAAACAGCCTAAAATAATCTTTATAAAAACATCTGGTTTGCGCCTATCCTCGTGACCGAACTGCATGGTGGCGCGATGTGCAGTCGAGGGAGCGGTTTTAAACAGGGTAAGCAAAAAGCATGAGGGATGTTCATCTAACTAGCCTTCTACAAACAGCACGAACTGCAAACCAAAATCACAGGTGAGAAAAACCAAACACAAAGGGAAAAAACATGAGCCAAAATAACTGCCCCCAATGTGGCGCTTCCATCGAAAGCGCCCAAGGTGCCTGCCCGTATTGTGGCGCACCCCTACCAACGACTTCCACCTCGGCTGCAACCAGGCGCGCTAGCCGCAAAGAATTGGATGCAGCGCTAAACAATGCGCGGTCTTCAGCCAATACAACCAGCGCCAACAGTGAGCCGGGGCAAAGATTCCAGAGCAGCGCCGAGGCAATGGATGCCATCAAAGCGGCACTGCGCGCCGGAAATAAACCCGAAGCGCTTGAAATGTACCGTGACTATTTCAAGACCGAGTTGGGCGATGCCCAGACAGCGATAGAACAAATCGAGTACAACTTGAAATTTGAGACTGTGGCGGTTCAGCCGGATGTCGAAAAACCCACATCGGCTGAACCGGCCGCTCCGGCAGCATCGAGGTCGAACGTGGCTTTGATGGCAAGCGAACCGGCTCCTAAAGGCAAGATACCAGCCTGGGTATGGGGCTGCGTGGCGGCTTTCATCTTACTCTGTTGTGTATGCGTGCTTTTGCCTGCGTTATTTTACGCATTGCTGCAAAACTTCTCGTTTAGTTAGCCGTTTTGCTTTGCGGCTTTTTTCATCAGTGTATGGATTTCTAATGGCACACCCCGCCTGGGTTCGCGCTGCAACGAAATGGCGCCGGTTGGACAATGCTGCACACACACGCCACAGCCCATACATTGCGCCAAATCTACCTGACTGTATGCTCCGTCCATGCGCAGAGCCGAAAATTGACATACTGCGAGGCAAGCGCCACACCCTGCGCACAGAGATTCTTCTATCTGCGCTACGTACCCTGACGAGGCCAGCATAGGCGTACCCTGCCGATGGGCTTGTAGTGCGCCACAACAACACGCGCAACAATTGCAAATGGCGTAAAAGCGGCCTAACATAGCGTCCTTGAAAAAGGCATGTTGGACATGTCCGCGCCGGTTCTCGGCTTCTAAAATCTCAATGGCTTCTTGCCGACTAATCCAACGTGCCTTTTCCGGGCAATGTTCGATGACAAAACTAGCAAAGGGCTCACCAATCACCAGGCAAACGTCCATCGGATGGCATGGGTTGGGTCGGGCAGCGCGACAGGGACATTCCAGTGCGACAATATGGTCTGGATTTTTGAGAATGATAGCGCGCGCCTTTTTGTAGGGAATCACCTGTTCCAAGTCAGGCAGGTGGATGTCCTCGTTGACCAGCACCAATTGACGCGCGGCCTCGAGAGATAACGTTTTGCCGTGATACGTATCGGCCAAGGAGAGCGCCTCGCCGGGCGCAGCATGGCCCTGCCTTCGAGCAAGTTGTTTTTCAACCCACGCTGCAATTGGGGCAAGCCACTTGGATAGTGGATGGCGGCCTGTGCCAATGGCAATATACAAATGAGTCCAGCGCCCATAGATGTACCCATGCAAAAAATCAAACAGCGAATATCCGGGCGTCTGACGCGCTTCGGTGATAAAACGCAAGGTAGAGGGTTGGATGAGTTTCATTTCAACCTGATTTATTTTGTTTCAATAGACCAAAAATCAATTTGCGCATTCCATGTGCCGGGATTGGTGATAGAAAGCAGATATTTCCCATCGGGACTGACGCGCAGCAAGCCCCCAGAATCAGCCTCGGGGATACTACGCTCCCACAGAAGGCCGGCTGTCGTGGGGTCCCAAATCTGAATTCCCTGGCGAAAAGTCAGCAGGTACTTTCCGTTGGGCGTAAAAGTCATCGTTTGGGGGCCATCATAACTTGCCCAGGGCAATTCTGACAAAATCCGGCAACCCTCCATCTTCCAATAGACTAACGAACCTCGCTGCATATCGGCAACTGCCAGCCGGCCATCACGATGAAAGGCGGCTGCTGTCCCAGGTATGGTACAGAGCGACCTGCCATCACTGGTGTTCCAGACCATAACCTGTCCTGTCTTCCCTACCGCAGAAACCAGCACCAAAAAGCGTTCATCCGGACTGAGTAGCAAGGTGTTGAAGGCACCTGATTGTATCGAGGCAATCCAATCACAACGATAGGGGGCAATCCCCCATTTGCGGATTTCTATTGGGGCTGTTAGGGGATGGTCTTGCGCGGCGGTGAATAACTCCTTCATGCCGTTGCTCAAGTACACACTTTGGCGTAGGGACGTATTGCCACATTCCGACAGGACACGCTTCTTCTCTAACAGTTCACCCGTTTTGGTATCGTAGAGATGCACTGCTGGGCCAAGGTCAAAGGTGACGATAAAATTGCCATTGCTGCTTAGGCTGGCGGCCTGAAAGACCCCTTGGCTGGTTTCGGGCGTCACGGACCAGTCTTTTTTGACCTCGGCTACCAAGTACGAGGTCAATTGTTGTTGTCCAACAATCACAAAACGTCCAAACTTGAGATTCCACAGCGCTTCATAAGCCATTGGATGAGTCCAACGGGCGCGCTTCTTCAAAGAAACATGAGCCGGGGTTGGGGAGGGTGTAATCGGCGTGGCAGTAAGAATTTGCGGAGTTGGAGTGTCTGGCAGCACTATCGGCAAGGGTGTCACCGTAGGGGCCAGGGTCGGAAAGGGGAGGGTAGGGATGGGTGCCGGGGTGTTTGCCAACAAGTTGCAGGCCGGCATCATCAGGAAGATAACCAACCACAAGATAGATAGTTTTTTCATGGCTGCTCTCTTGAGAAAAACGTCCCGCAGGTTTACCAAAACAGCAAAACCTTGCGGGACGAATTCGCTTTTGCCAAAAACTCACTAGGGCTTTACGTAAACGGTGTACTCAAAAATTTGCTCACCACGCGGGTAATTCAACACCCCATCGTTCACGGGCGCTGTGAAGGTTACCTTGGTCGTAAGATGATGCTCACCGCCAGGCCAATCATATAAAACGGTGAGATAGACTGCACACTGCTGGCCACCTGATTCATAATTCAAACGCTGGAACTGCTCAAGCGGGATTTCTTTGCCTTCAAGCAAGAAAGTAAGCTTGATTTTATTAAGGTTCTGGGTGAGCGTAGCGGCATCTTTTGCACACCACCCCCAGGCCCAAAACAAATCTTGTGATTTATTCAAAACAATCGTATAGGGGAAGGTGCGGTTAACTTGTGCCAAATCTTTTTCATTGTACGACTCGCGCGCCAGTTCTTCTAACTGTTTGGGGTTACGGCTGAGAGCCTGTTCGACTCGTGCCGCATCACCCACTTTGGGCGGGGCAGAGGGTGTGATGCCCGCACCCAACGGCTGTAAAATGGCGCGGATGCCATAGTCCAAAACAACGTCATCTTCGCGATAAACGGTGCTTTCATCTACGGGAACGCGCAGCGTAGGCGGAACACCTTTACCCTCCAAAAAGACCGACCCATCCGCCAGGCGGGTGCGCCCGGTTGGCAGTTGCAGCGAGATTCCTTCAGGAAGTTTCACCTGCCCGCGCGAAACTTCAGCGAACACACCACCGGTTGGTTCAAAGCCAACCACAATCATGCCCGGAACTTGGCTAAACCCGTAGGATTCGTATTCACAGGCGCTGGTGCAGGTTGGGGCCACGAGCAGCACCATTTTGTCAAAGCGGTATTGATTCTGGTTGGGTAGAATTTCGCCAGGCAAGCCTTCGGGTTCAAATTGACCCGTTTTTTCGCTAAAGTACTCATCTTGTCCGGTTGGGATGACTTTATCGGTCAAAAACCCGGCCAGCCCAAGCGGCGCACCACCGGCGTTATAACGCATATCAAAAATAACACCGGCCACTTCGCGCTCTTGGAATTGTTTGAGGGCACGCTCAAAAAGACGAATGAGCAAGTTTAGGTCGTCATAGTTCGCATTGATGCGGATATAACCAATTTCAGCACCATCGCGTTCAATCAGTGAAAAGTCAACCGGTAGGAGATAGTCAGATTCGACGTTAAAAAAGCGCGAGGTGCGGCTGAAGGAGGCGCGTTCATTGACCGCCTTGAGCGTGACGGTTTTGGGTTTGCCGCCGGGATTGACAAAGGTCACAGTGGCTTCCGTATCAAGGGGGGCACGCAACAGGTAACGCTGTTGTTGATAGCGCAAGTCGGAATCCATCGAGTGAGGCAAGGTCCAGGGAACCACTTCGCCAATGGCTTGGCGGATGGGTTTTCCATTGAACTCAAGGATTTCTGCGCCCCGTTGAATACCTGCTTTTTGCGCTGGGCCGTCTTCGGTCAGGTAGATAACCAACACACGCCCATCATCCAATTCGCGAATGGCAAAGCCATAGCCACCGGCAGTGGCTTGCTGAAAGGCTTGGCTATAGGCCTGGTCGCCAGGGCCGCCCCCCATGCCGACATGTCCATCTTTGAACGCCCAGGTAAAATCGCGAATGGCAAAGTAAAAGGCTGTCGCATCTTTCGATTTTTGGGCCTCTTCGACACGCGGTTTGAGTTCCGCGTAAAGCGCATCCCAATTGGGTTGTTTGCCTTCAATGCCATTAAAGGCGTAGTTGGTGCGTGCAAACTCGAACAATTTATCGAAAGATTCAGTGTATGAAAGCGCAGAAAAGTCTTTAACAGCGCTATCAGGTGGCTCGTAGAGCGTCAGGTCGGCTTCGGCAGGTTGCGAAACGGTGAAGGGACGGGTATCCAAATCTACAACGGAATACCCTGCCGGCACCGGCCCAACCGGGTCATCGGCAGTAAACAAGAGGCCATCAGGACCAAAATCGGTTGGAAAGGATTGTGCAGCATCGGGCGCCCAGACAATCAGTTTTCCACCAATCACCTCATCGTTATTTTCCGGGTCGGTGCGCACAGAAGCCAGGTAGGCTGGCCAGCCTCGTGAGCGGTCATCGCCTTCAGCAAATGGCCCACCATAGATATTGGGTGAATACACAGTGGCAAAGACTTGCAAACCAGGCTCTTGTTGACTGTCATTATCTACATCATTCTGCGTTCCTTGCGGCTTGGCAGGCAAATACAACGCATACGACCCACCCGGCAGGTCCAAATCAATTTGCACAAAGCCCAAAACCTGCGATTGCACCGGCAATTCCCACTTTTCATCCCGTGTGATGAAGCCATGCATATCGTACAGCATAACGGCATGTTCAACTGCATACACCGCAATCACAAAATCGTTACTCACCTGGAACGAGCCAGTGATTTTGTACAGTCCTTCGCGCTGTTCCACATTTGCCGCCGGCGTAGGGGTGGTGACAGGGGTGGGAGTATGTAGTGGGACAGCAGTGGGGGTTGGTGATGGCATGCGCGGCGCGACCGGTGTGAGCGGAGCGCATGCCCCTAAAAGCAAACCCAGCACAAGACATACCGAAGCAAAGTGGAACAGACGTTGTTTCATAACATTCTCTCCTAACGAAAAGTTAGCGTTTCCAGCCAATTTCTTCTACGGCCATGAAAATATCGGTATCGGAGATAATTCCCACCAGGATACCATCCTCTTCGATGGGTAAGTGATGGAAGCGATGCTTTTGCATGAGTTGCGAGGCTTCGCGCAAGGTCCAGTCGGGTTTGCCGGTAATGACCGGGGCGCTCATAATATCACGCACTTTCAGTTCGGTGGGGTTGGCGTCGGCGGCGACAATTTTGCTGCTGATGTCGGTGGTGGTGACAATGCCATAGCCGCCTCTTTCGCTGCTCAAATCTACCACCAGGCTATGAATACGCCGCCGACGCATCAGAGTCATGGCATAGGAAACGCTTGAATCGGGGTCTATCACTACCACAGGGCTTTGCATCCAGTCACGAACATAGCCAGGCATAGCATTCTCCTTCCTGAGTTGATATAAAAGATTATATCGAAAAGCAGGCTACTTAAGGGAAGAAAGCAATTGATTAACGTGGTCCAACATTCGTTCGCCCCGAAAACTGCCATACAGCAAACGTGCGGCTACGACTTTGTCAATTTTATCGAGCGAGCCAAGCGCCTTGCCGATTTTTTGTAAAATGCCTCGGTCACAACGGTCGAGCAATTCGGTGGCGCGATTGATTTCAGGAACAAAAGAGACGCGCCGGTCCCACAGCTTGACATCCAATGGGAAACCATTCGGTTCTTTTTCAAAGGTGAAACAATAGGTGTGAAACAATTGATGCGTAGTTTCGGTGATGTATTGACCGGTGACGTGTGGGGCGTTTTCCTCGAAATGAGCATGAACGCGGTCTTTCAATTGCGTTAAGGTCAATGCGCCAGATTTACCAAATTCATAAAATTTGAAGATGATGGCCGGACGGTATTCGTTGGGGGTCATGCGAATCTTCTGCGCGGCCAAGATGTGCAAGTAGTTCTCCAGAATCGTTTCAGGCGAGGGGGGTGCTTCGGGAATCAGTTGCGCCTCCAACTGGTCGCCACTGGTGCGCAGGTTAATCATCTCCTGTTGGGCCTGGAGAAATTCTTTGAAACTAGAAAAATCGTAATTACGCTCATGAAACGAAGGATTGAGCCGGAGCATGGCTTTTTTTAACTCGGAAGCGGGCATCCACTCACCTTCCCAGCCTTCCAGCACACGGCGCAGCAACAACCGGGCTTCGGTGATGTCAAAGGAAGGCGCGGGCGTCTCGTGCGGTGAGTTTTTTTTGGGTTTAGGCGGAGCCGCCGGAGCAGCAATCAATTTATCGTAAAAGATAAATTCATCACAGGCATTGACCAGATACTCTGCACTGGTGCCGCTCATGCCAATGCCAATCACAATCTTGCCTTGTTCGCGCAAGCGATGAACCAACTCGGTAAAATCGCCATCACCAGAAACCAGCAAAACGTGCGTGATGCGGCTATTGGGGTTATAGACCATCTCCAACGCGTCAATCACAATGCGAATATCGGCAGCATTCTTGCCTCGTTTGCTGGAGACATGCACCAATTCAATCCCTAGCCCCAGTAAATCGCGCTGAACGCTGCGCTGTTCCGACCAATCGGCATACGCCCGCCGCAAGACCGTTCGCCCAATTCGGCTAGCGGTTTCCAGCACCTTATCCCACTCGACTTCGGCATCTTTGCCGAGGGTATCTGCCACGCTGATTTCGATGTTGTCGTAATCAATAAAAACGGCCACCTGGGCCGAATCGTTGGTCATTCGTCTTTCCTTTTCCTCTTTTTGGTTGTTTTTTCTCGCCCCAACCCTACCACCGAAGCCAAGGCGTATTCCTGCGTGTGACTCAGGCTAATCGCCCATTCGTCTAAATTCAGCGCATGAGCGCGTTGCAGAGCCTTGCCATGCAGACGCAACAAAGGCTCATGATTTTCCCCACGCAAGATTTCTATCTCTGTAAAGGCCACCGGCCCTAAGCCAGTCCCCAGCGCTTTACCGACGGCTTCTTTGGCCGCAAAGCGCGCCGCTAAAGAAGCATAATTGTTTCCACACTGCTGGCGTTCGGTAGGGGTGAAAACACGCGCCAACAGACGTTCTCCCTGCCTTTCAATGGCCTGGCGCAGGCGCGCGATTTCGCAAATGTCAATGCCAGTGCGTAAGGTCACAATTGCGGGTCTCCCTCGTGCTTCGAATCACCTTGTATCATATCAGCCCTTGTAAAAATACGCAAACCACTCCATCCTGCCAGATTGTACAATCTTACAGGAATTTATTTGCCTGAACGTTGAACTTTCGCTTGAACTCTAATGCCAATTTTAGACTGATTTGGTATTCTTTTAGGCAAGTTCAGGAGAAAGCCTATGCCACCCAAACTTAAGTCTGTACCGGTACACCCCTCAGAAATTACCCCAAAACACCTGTATCTTTCACGGCGTGATTTCATTAAAGCAGCCGGCGTCTTTGCCGGCAGCCTGGCCTTGGCCGCTTGTGCCCCAGATGCACTTCAAGACCGTTCTGCTTCTGAATCTGAGGCAGCTGACCCTTCCATTTCAACCAAAACGGATGAATTGGGTGACCCGGTCAACTCGTTCCGCGACATTACCAACTATAACAACTACTATGAATTTACCACCGATAAGCAAGGTGTAGCAAAGCTTGCGCAAAACTTCCCCACTTCACCGTGGGAGGTAGAAATCGGCGGGTTGGTGCGTAATCCCGGCAAAATTGGCGTGGAGGACCTCATTAAAAAATACCCGCCAGAAGAGCGCATTTACCGTTTGCGATGCGTTGAAGCATGGAGTATGGTTATCCCCTGGGTGGGATTTCCGTTGTGGAAATTGCTCAAGGATGCCGAACCGACATCCGATGCCAAGTATGTGAGTTTTACTTCGATTTATAAGCCTGAGGAAATGCCCGGTCAACGCGAACCCTGGTATCCTTGGCCCTATCGAGAAGGCTTGCGACTGGATGAAGCCATGCACGACCTGACCATCCTAGCAACCGGCTTGTACGGCGGCGAACTGCCCCCGCAGAACGGTGGCGGCATTCGGCTGGTGGTGCCGTGGAAATACGGCTTCAAATCCATCAAAGCCGTTGTCAAAATCGAACTGACCGCCGAACAGCCGCCTACCCTGTGGAACACGATTCAGCCGAACGAATACGGTTTCTACGCTAACGTCAATCCGAACGTGGACCATCCGCGCTGGAGCCAGGCCACCGAACGGCGCATCGGCGAAATCAGCCGCCGCCCAACGCTGATGTTTAATGGGTATGCGGAGCAAGTGGCAGCACTGTACGAAGGCATGGATTTACGCATTTACTACTGAAAATACACGCTCCAGCATGAAAAAACCAAACTTTACCTGGCTACAAGTAGCGGTTCATCTGGGCGGATGGTTTCCGCTGGCTGCGTTGTTCTATGATTTTCTGACCGACAACTTGACTGCCAACCCCATCCAGGCCATCGAGCAACGCACCGGCTACACTGCCTTGGTATTTCTCACGCTCTCGCTGGCTTGCACACCCCTGGCCTTTTTGGGTTGGAAAGAGATGGCCCAACGCCGCAAAGCGCTGGGAGTTTACGGTTTTCTATATGCTGCGCTCCACGTAGTCGTTTTTGTGGCGGTAGATTATGGCCTGAACCTGAACGCCATCTTGCGCGATGTGGGAACAAAGCAATATATTCTGCTGGGCACGGCAGCCTTTCTCTTGCTCGTTCCACTAGCGGTTACTTCGTTCAATTATTGGATGAAACGGCTTGGGCGGAACTGGAAGCGTTTGCACCGGCTGGTTTATCTGATTGTGCCGCTTGTTATTCTTCATTTCTTTTTAGCGCGCAAGGGCAACTTGCTCACTCTTTCGGGGGATATTGTGCAGCCGTTGATTTTTTCAAGTTTGGTTGTCTTGTTGCTGCTGCTGCGCCTGGGGATAGTAAAACGTGGCCTGGTGAGGGTGCGCACCCGCTTATTGAGCGCCAGGACGCCAACCGCCGGCTAAGAATCATGGGATGGAAAATTGCTGCTGTCTTGCAGAAGTAAAGTAAAATATACAGCCGGTTTTTGGTAAAAACACGCGCAACGTCGTGCGCCACCCCAAAACAGGTTCAATTTTCTCATCAGGGATTCGATTGTGTTTACCCAACGTTCGGAAATCTCTTGGGGTTTTCGGTTGTTTCCAATCTGGTTATTTGGGGTGAGTACGGTCGCCTGGATAGTGATTATTCTTCGGCCAGCGCGCACCTATTTTGGATTGACCCCAGAGAGTGTCACCGCCCTACTTCTGGCGTCTATGCTATTCAGCGCTGGCTTAAGCGTTGCGTTTTTTTTCTTTCCAGAGCATTTTGCAGTGCGTGCAATCTATTACCTGGCCGTAAAAAGCCGTTGGTTCCTAATGTGGCTGGGAATCTATGGCCTATTGGAATATTACCTGCGCCTACCGGTGCTGTATCTTGAAAACCAAAACCTGAGATTGAATCTGACGGCCTTATTTTCGCTTCGTGGCGGGGGCCCGCTCTTGCTGGCGATACCATTCTTTATTGTTCTATGGTTAGCGCAGCCTATGCAAAACCCGTTTCCTACGCGCTGGTTTCAGCAGAAATGGCAGGCCTTTCTTGCTCAGGCCGAGAGAATTGATGGGAAATGGTCAGCGCTGCTGCCTGCCCTGTTACCCATCGGGTTGGTATTGTTCGTCATTTATGGGGTGTGGGGCGCCCGTCTCTCAGATTACCTGCCCATCAACTGGAACGATGCCACCGGTTACTGGTTGTGGATTCGGCAATTCAGTTTCTACGGTTTGGGTGGAGGCTACAACTTCCCGAATGAGTTGATGCCACCGGCTGGGTTCAATCACTTTGGCGAAGGTTCGCCACTCTATATTTACGTGTATGGCTGGTTTGGCAAACTGCTGGGGTGGGCGCCGCATTTACCGTTGCTGGTTAACTTCGGGCTGATTTTTGTCTCTGTGTATGGCTTCTCGCGCTGGGCACAGTTGGATACCCCCCAAAACCTAGCATTAGCGCTCTTGATGGCGGTTGCCTGGCCGGTTATGATTTTTTCCGCTACCACCTCGCACGAATCGCTTAACCAGGCGATTGGCATGGTGTTTGCGGGTATTTTTCTGTATTTACGGCAAGCCGAACGAGTTCCACTGGCCAGTGCGGTTGCCATCGCACTGTTTGCCTTTGGGGCGGGGATGTTGCGCCTTTCATGGGTTATTCTCTTCCTGCCGCTTTTCTTCTACCTGTTGCACGGGAATGTATGGTGGCGCAAAGCGGGCAGCATACTGATAAGCGCGCTCCTGGCGGCTATTATTCTCTATCTAACCAGTCTTCTCGTACCGCCTGTCAACAATTCCATTTTCGCTGCCCTGAGCAGTGAAGACGGAGTGCTGGCCGGGTTGAAGATGCAAATCCTGGCGCAAATCAAAAAAATGGTCTTTAAACAGACAATGATTCCCGGCATAGCCATCCTATTTTTGATGGCCCTGCTGCTTGCGCACAGCCTAAAAGAAACCGTCTGGTTGCTTCGGCAGCGTAAGTCGCTTGATGAATTGGCAAAATCACAAGCTGCTTTTGATAATTACAATGTATTGACTTTATTCATGGCCGGGCTAACTTTGTACCTGGTGAACGGCTTCTATCGCGTCTTTTTTGCGCCGTTACTCACCAGTCTGCTGATGCGGGTTGCCCAAAAAAAATATGATGCCATCTGGAGCATGGTGTTCTTCAGCCTGCTGCTGGCGCCGGTCATCCTGACCGGCCAAGGAGATTGGCAAAGTGCAAAAACAAATTTCACCAACCACCCACCCGAACTGGCTGTCTGGCAAGCGGCGCTGTCGGACCACGTTATGTACGATGCACAGACCACAAACCCCTGGTGTAACACTGTGCTGGTGACATTGCGCTCGTATGATAGCCGCCTAACAGCCCTGCCCCCGGGCATCGGCGTCTCGTATGTTCTTTCGTATCCACTGCCCGATACGCGAATACGCTCCAAATACCTTTGGCTGGTGGAAAAAGACATGCGCGAGCTCTCGCAGGAAATTAACCTGCGTCTCGAACCCTTGCTAACACTACCGGAAAGCACGCTTTACCGTAATCTCGATGCAAATTGCTCCCCATAAGGTGACTGCATGAAAATTCTCATCACCGGCGCTGCCGGTTTCATCGGCTCGAACCTAACCGAAGCCCTGCTTGAACGTGGGCATACTGTGATTGGGTTGGATAATCTCTCCCAGGGCTTTCTGCTTAACCTGAAGAACGTCCAGAATCATCGCAAATTCCGCTTTGTGCAAGGCGATATTCGGGATGAAAAGCTCGTCCGCCGCCTGACGCGCGGCTGTGATGTGGTGGTTCACTTGGCGGCCTTCAAAATTCCGCGTTACAGTGACGCGATGGATACGTTGTTGATTAACTCACACGGCACGTTGTCGGTTCTGCAAGCAGCAGCGCAATACGGCGCCAAAGTGGTGGCGGCTTCCACTTCTGATGTGTATGGAAAGAACCCTAACGTGCCATTTTCGGAAGAATCCGACCTGGTCATTGGCCGCCCAGAAGTGAAACGCTGGTCTTATGCCATTTCCAAGATGTTTGAGGAGCAATTGCTCTTCGCCTATCACGAGCGGCACGGCCTGGATGTGGTCGCTCTGCGCTTCTTTGGCGGATACGGGCCCAATCAGCATCTCACTTGGTGGGGCGGGCCACAATCGGTTTTTATCAACGCAGCCATTGATGACCAAGAAATTCCCCTGCATGGCAACGGCCTGCAAACCCGTTCGTTTACCTACATCAGCGACCATGTGGACGGGATTATCGCCAGCATTGAAAAGAGCCAAGCCAACAATCAAGTGTTCAACATTGGCAATACGCGCGAAATCACCATTCGAGATTTAGCCCTGCTCATTTGGGGTTTGGTGCGCGGCGATGAACCCAAACTCAAACTGACCCCCTACGAAACCTTTGGCAAATACGAGGATGTCATGCGGCGCGTACCGGATATTTCTAAAGCACGCCGTTTGCTCGATTTTGACCCCAAAGTCGAACTAGAGCAAGGCTTAAAAACGACTATTCGTTGGCAAATTGAACGGCGGCGCGCTCTCGGCATGCCAACCCCTGAAATCAAATTACGCTTTGAGGACCCGACAGCATGAGTCAACCTCCCAGATTTTTCATCCTGGTGCCGGTTCTCAACGAAGCGGGCAATTTGCCACGTCTGAGTCAATCTCTGGCAGCGTTGCACCGTGAATTTATAGATCGGTTTGACCTTCAGGTGATTTTCGTAGATGATGGGAGCGTGGACAACACATCCGGCTTAGCAAAGCAGGCTGCCGAACAGGCTGGCTTTCCACTCTACGTGTTGCAGCACGAGAGAAATCTAGGGCCCGGCAAGGCCTTTCAGACGGGTTTTTCCCATCTCTTTTCTCTTTTACAAGACAATGACCTGGTGCTGACCATCGAAGGCGACAACACGTCACGCTTGGAATTGGTCAAGCAGATGTTGACTCGCATGGCGGAAGGCTATGATGTGATTTTTGCCAGCCCCTACATGTATGGCGGGCAAATTGTGAACACCTCGACCTTTCGGGTGTTCCTGAGCGCAGTTGCCAATCTATTCGTTAAGGAAATGCTCGGCTTACACGGGCTGCTGACGGTGAGTTCTTTCTTTCGACTGTATCGGGCGAAGGCACTAAAAACGTTGCAACGTCACTACGGGCCAGGCATTATCGAGCGTGCCGGCTTCGAATGCATGGTAGAAATGGCAATGAAGATGGTCTTTTGCGGTCTCTCGATTTCCGAAGTACCGATGGTGTTAGATACCAAAGCGCGGGTGGGGAAAAGCCGCATGAAAATTGCCCGCACCATTCGTGGTTATCTGACGTTATGGTTTCATAAACGTGCCTGGAAAAGGCAAGCACAGGAGGGACGATGACAGAACCGAAAAATTTCGCAGTGATTGGCGTGGGTGGCTACATTGCCCCCCGTCATCTGCAAGCCATTCGAGATACCGGTCACCGCTTGGTGGCAGCGGTAGACCCCAAAGATTCGGTCGGCATCCTCGACCGCTACTCGTTCGATGTACGCTTCTTCACGGAAGTAGAGCGCTTCGACCGTCATCTCGAAAAACTGCGCCGCCTAGGAGAAGCGGAACGTGTGCATTACGTCTCAATTTGTTCGCCGAACTATCTGCACGATGCCCACTGTCGCTTGGCCTTGCGGGTTGGCGCCGATGCAATTTGTGAAAAACCACTGGTCATCAACCCCTGGAACTTGGATGCGCTGAGCGAAATTGAAGCCGAAACCGGACGGCGGATTTACACCATCCTACAATTGCGTGTTCACCCGGCTTTATTGGCACTGAAGGCGCGTTTGGAGCAAGAACCATCCGGCACAGTTCACGATGTGCTGTTGACGTATATCACCAGTCGGGGCAATTGGTATCATGTCTCGTGGAAAGGTCAGCCCGAAAAATCGGGCGGCATTGCTACCAACATCGGCATTCATTTTTTCGATTTGCTCCTTTGGCTCTTTGGCCCATCGCAGGCCGTGAAGGTTTTCCAGGCTGATTCGCGCCGCATGAGCGGCTGGCTGCAACTGGAACGGGCGCGCGTGCGCTGGTTCCTCTCGGTCGAACGCGATGATTTGCCCTCTGAAACCCGCCAGGCTGGAAAAACGACCTTCCGTAGTATTACCATAGACGGGCAAGAAGTGGAATTTTCGGAAGGTTTCACCGACCTGCACACCCGCGTCTACGAGCGGACTCTGACCGGAAACGGCTTTGGTATTCCCGAAGCGCGGCCTTCCATCCAGCTGACCTACGACATTCGCCACACTGAACTCTCCTCGCCGGGTGGATTGGCGCATCCATTTTTGAAGGAACAACGATGAACACAGACGTCTTTATTCACCATTCCAGTTATGTGGATGAGCCGTGTGAAATCGGCGCCGGGACGCGCATTTGGCACTTTTGCCACATCATGACGGGTGCCAAAATTGGGCGCAATTGCTCCTTAGGACAAAATGTCATGGTGGCCAGTGGTGTGCAAATTGGCGATAACGTCAAAATTCAAAACAACGTTTCGCTCTACACCGGCGTCATTGTGGAAGATGACGTGTTCCTTGGTCCCTCGTGCGTTCTGACCAACGTGGTCAATCCCCGTTCGCAAATTAACCGCAAAAGCGAATACCAGCGCACGCTGATTCGACGCGGCGCAACGATTGGCGCCAATGCCACCATTGTGTGTGGTGCCACGATTGGGCAATACGCCTTTATCGGGGCCGGGGCTGTAGTGCGTGGCGATGTACCTGATTATGCCCTGATGCTCGGCGTGCCGGCCCGTCAACAGGGCTGGATGAGCCGACACGGGTATCGCTTGGTGCCAGTTGACCCAGCGGCGAAAGGTGAATTCGTTTGCCCCGTAAGCGGATGGCGCTACCGGCTGGATGAAACCGGTCAAATGCGCTGTCTGGATTGGCCAGAAGAAAAACCCCTGGAGTGAGCATGACCGAACCTATTCCAATGCTCGACTTGAAGGCCCAATATGCCACTTTGCGCGCAGACATTCAGGCCGCCATTGAGCGCGTCATGGAAAGCCAAAACTTTATCCTCGGCCCGGAAGTAGAGGCCCTGGAACGTGAAATTGCGGCCTATTCACACTGTCGGTTTGGCGTGGGCGTCTCCTCTGGCACCGATGCCCTGTTGCTGGCGCTGATGACGATTGGCATCCGCCCGGGCGATGAAGTGATTACCACCGCCTACTCGTTCTTTGCTACGGCAGGTTCAATTGTGCGGCTGGGAGCGCGCCCAGTGTTTGTGGATATTCACCCAGATACTCTCAACATCCACGCCCAAGCCATCGAGGCCCGCATCACACCCCGCACGCGCGCCATCTTGCCGGTGCACCTATGCGGTCAAATGGCCGATATGGAAACCATTCTCGCCATTGCCCAGCGATACAATCTGTACGTCATTGAAGATGCCTGCCAAGCAATCGGCGCCGATTTTCACGGACAACGCGCCGGCTCTTTGGGACATCTGGGATGTTTCTCGTTCTTCCCATCCAAGAATTTGGGCGGCGCAGGGGACAGTGGCATGATTGTGTGCAACGACCCGCACCTCGCCGACCGCGCAGTACTCTTACGGAATCACGGCCATCGGCCCAAATATTACAACCAAGCCATCGGCGGCAATTTTCGAATGGATGCCCTACAAGCTGCCATCCTGCGCGCCAAATTTCCTCACCTAGAAACCTGGACGGCAGCCCGAGGTCGGAACGCGGCTTTATATGCTGAGCTCTTCCGTCAGGCTGGCTTAGCCGGCGAGGATGGGCCAATCACTCTCCCACGCGAAGCCGGCTGGGGCCGACATATCTATCACCTCTACCAGATTCGTGCCGTGCGTCGTGATGAGTTAATGGCGTTTTTAAAATCTCGCGGGATTGCCAGCGAAATCTATTACCCTGTGCCATTGCATCGCCAGGAATGCTTTGCGGGCATGGGCTTCGAAGCCGAGTGCCCTCAGGCCGAACGCGCCAGCCGCGAAACCCTGGCGCTGCCCATTTACCCAGAGTTGACCCCCGCGCAAATTGAACGGGTGGTCACATCCATTCAAGAGTTCTACCGCTTATGAAAGTTGTCACCATTGTTGGAGCGCGCCCACAATTTATTAAAGCCGCGCCACTCAGCCGGGCCTTGCGCCAAGCCGCAATCCAAGAATTCTTGCTGCACACCGGCCAACATTATGATTACGGCATGTCACAGGTGTTTTTTGACGAACTCGGCCTGCCCGAAGCAGATATTAACCTGAACGTTCGCTCCGGCAATCATGGTCAACAAACCGGTCAGATGCTGATTGAAATCGAAAAAGTGCTATTGCAACAAAAGCCAGACGCGGTGATTGTCTTTGGTGATACCAACTCCACCCTGGCCGGCGCACTGGCGGCAGTCAAATTACACATTCCCGTGGCGCACATTGAAGCCGGGCTGCGCTCCTTCAATCGCCAAATGCCTGAAGAACACAATCGTGTGCTGACCGACCACTGCGCCGATTTGCTCTTTTGTCCAACCGAAACCGCCGTCAAAAACCTGTCCAAGGAGGGACTAACGGCTGGTGTGCACCTGGTAGGCGACCCGATGTACGATGCCGTCCTGCTCTTCAGCCAGGCAGCAGAGCAGAAATCGCGCATTCTGGAGACGCTCAGCCTCCAGCCGCGCGGCTATCTACTCGCCACGATCCACCGCGCCTACAACACCGATGACCCCCAAACACTCTCTGCCCTGTTCCATATATTGCAATCGCTCAAAGAGACGGTGGTCGTGCCGCTGCATCCACGCACACGCCAAAAACTTGCCGACCTAGGCTTGCTCGGTGCTTCGGCCCATTCCAATCTTCGCTTAATTGAGCCACTCAGTTATCTCGATATGCTGGTGATGGAAAAAAACGCCCGCCTGATTCTGACCGATTCAGGCGGGGTGCAAAAGGAAGCTTATTTTTTTGCCGTTCCCTGTTTGACGTTACGCCCAGAAACCGAATGGGTGGAGACACTGACTGATGGCTGGAACACGGTCGTGGGGCTAAACCCTGCCAAAATTCACCACCACGTTCACAGTGTCACGCCACCTTCCACCCCCCCGCAGCCGGTGTTCGGGGATGGCCGGGCCGCCGAAAAAATCGCAAGCATTTTATACAATCAGAGTGCGCGGCGCTGACTCCTGCCTGCCTGAAGAGTAGCCTAGGCAAGCGGTCAATCTATTTTAGGGGCATTTGAATCGCGCCGGGTCCAGGTCGCTTGCTTCTTGCCAAACGCGTTGGAATTCTTCTAGGTAGCGTTTGGCAATTTCGGCATTGTCAATAATGATGACGTTTTCGTTATTGTTTTTGTTGGCGCCATCGCTAAAGTTGAGCGAGCCGGTAATGACAATGCGATTGTCAATAATGATAACTTTATGATGCAGGAAGCCGGGGTTGCCATCACGCCGCATCTTTCCGCCCGCACAATGCAGAGGGAGCATTTCACTAAACTCGCTGTCGCTGCCCACCGTCTCAAAGACACCTTCTACCACGACACCGTTCTTAAGACGTTCAAGCATGGCGTTGCCCATATCGGGCTGAGTATAGGAAAACGCCATGAAGCGGATGTTCCGACGCGCGTTTTGCAAGTAGGTGACAATGTATTGAACGGGTTTATCTTCGGGAGAAAAGAGCACCAAAATAGGAGTGCCGTTCACAGTGACTTTTTGGTCATCCACAGTGGAGGGCGCGCGTGCCCCAAATTCACCATTCCACATATCGGCAAACTGCCGTTCATAAATCGCTGCCACATCGGGGGATTTCAGCACAATTACATTGTTGTTCTGCTCAAACATGCCGTTAATGGTAGCGTTGGTCGAGCCGGTCCATACAATTTTGCCATCGAAAATCCAGAACTTGTTGTGCATCAGGCCGTTACGGCCATCATCTTTGATTTCGATACCGGCCTTCTTCATCGCAGCCAACTGCCCATGACCAGGCTTTTTGTCCGCGCCCAGCCCAAATTCGTCATCCGTAATAAAGCGCACTTGCACACCACGTTTATGGGCTCGGATGAGCGCGTTAGAGACGTCGGTCAGGTCAATTTCAAAGGCAGCTACATGAATGCTGGTTTGCGCCGAGTCAATGTAATAAATTAACCGCTCGGCCAGCGAGCCGGCCAATATTTCGGCAGGCAGACCGCTGGCGCTATATTCGTTTTTGATAGATTCGCTCATGTTGCGCGGCGTGACAAACCCCACTTCATACCAATCTGCACCCGATTTCGGGGCGATGGTCGTTGCACCGCTCAGAGTTTCTGTAGGGGGGCGCAAGGGTGTCTGGCTTGCAGGAATCGGCTGCAGTGCAGTTGGTGTGACGCCTTCAGTAAACAAACCCAAAGGGTCGGCGCCGGTGGCAATGAAAATTAATCCCAACACCAAGACAATTGCCAGAACAATCAGCGTCCCTTTGGACGAGCCGGATTTCTTTTTGGATCGTGTCATTTCACTCTCCTCTCCATCTTCTAAACAGCCTTGCCAATAAGCCTTGTGGTTGAGGGGTCATCTCTTCTTTTGCAGGTGCGGTTGGGGCAGGGGACTGATTGGCCTGTGGGGGTATATCGGAGCCAGGTAAGCCACCTAACAAATCGAGCAGCATCTTCAGGCGGGTGCGCACATCCGCCGTTTGCAGGATGTGTCTCACTTGCTGCTCCAAATCGGCCGGGGGCTGCCAGGTTTGCCCATAGAGGGTGCCAGCATGTTCGGTGAGAGATTGCACCGTTTCTTGCATGGTCTCCACCGGCCAATCTTCGGCGAGCGAAAGGTCTTTGAGCGCTGTCATCAGTCCGCGCAGGGCCCGTAGGCGTGGATAAGCCGCCTCGTCAGCCTGCTCGTCGTCTTCAATATCAGCCGTTTGGCCGGCGAGCGTTTTCGCCCAGGAAACGCCCCAGTTGAGTAGAACACGGGCGGCTTCCTCATCGTTCAGCCCACTGCGTAGGGCTTCATTATCCAAAATACTTTCAGCCGCCATGCGGATGCGTGCTTCAAGATTTGCCATAGCGCCTCCGTAATGCAGACAAAGTATAACCGAAGATGGTTATCCTCGCAGGCTCTCGCGCAAAACATGGCACAGCGCAGCGTATTCTGCCTGCTCACGATACCTGACACTGCCCGCTGAAGGGTTGGGAATGACTTGGGCTTGGCGATTGGGAGGCTGGTGTAAGAGCAGAATCTTGCGCCCCAAGAGAGCAGCTTCTTCAATGGCATGTGTGACAATAATCAGCGTCAACCCATGTTCGGCGGTCAGTTCGAGCGTAAGGGCTTGCAATCCCTCACGGGTGGGAGCATCCAGCGAGGAAAAGGGTTCATCCATCAGCAACACATCTGGCTCTAACACCAACGTGCGTGCAATGGCTGTACGTTGACGCTGCCCCCCGGAGAGTTGTGCCGGATACTGCGCTGCGACAGATGCTAATCCCAGGCGTTCCAGCCAAAAATCAACTCGCTTAAGAGAGAGCGATTTTTTGGGGGCATGAACACCATCGGCCCCGTAGAAAGAGCGAATCCTTAAACCGAGCGCAATATTTTCACGAACCGTCGCCCAGGGTAAGAGACCGTAATCCTGCAAAATAAGCCCGGTTTGTGGGCGCGGACGAAGAATCCGCTCGCCATGAATGCGGATTTCCCCGCTTTGCGGCACTTTTAGCCCAGCCAAGAGGGCCAAGAGCGTGCTTTTACCACAGCCCGAAGGGCCCAAGACCGCCCAAGTTTCACCAGGTTCAACCTGCCAATTGAACTGCTCGAAAATGGGTTGTTGATAACGAAACGAAAGATTCGATACGACAATCATAGATCTTGATTAAAACAGGAGCAGCCACTCTGCTTTCTGTTGATGCTTATCGTAACGCATTTTACACTCTTAGGATAGGAGAATATTTGCGCTCTGGGCCTACACGTTGAGCATTTCACTTTCCCTGTCTATCTCCATAACATGAGAATCGCCCAGCCTGGTTTGCAGAGGGAAGGATTGCACACAAGTCAGCCATCTGTTCTTGAATTAAGGAATCTATACCCTGCCATCCACCCTTGTACACAAGAACTGGCGAGTTGACCTCGCCAGTTCTTGGTTTTGAAGCATTGCTAGCCGCCGCACAGTTTTAAGATTAGACGCAGGCCAACGCAAAGAAAGCCCAGAAAATTTCCACGTGAATCGGTGCCACAAAACAAAGCGCCGGAGGCTTAGAAGCATTTTAGAATTCGGATTTGCTTTTCACTAGGGCAAAAAGGCCGGTGTCACCGAGTCCTGATATGAAACATCCGTACTGAGCAAACCTTTGCCTTTGGCCCAGGCCAACACATCATTCCATTCATCTAGGGAAGAAACACCCTTGAGCGGGAATTTCGGAACAGTGTACGACCCAATGAGGGGTTGTGGCACCATTTTCTTTTCAGCGAGCAGCGCACTAAAGCGACTCGGTTCGCTGTTGATGCGTGTGACCGCCTCTTCAATCGCAGCCAAAAAGGCTTTGACGGCTGAGGGATGCTGGTCAATAAATTCTTTGCGGAATGAAATGACACTAGCGCCCAGCAACGGATACGATGTGTCATCCAGCAAGACAACTGCACCCTGTTGCACGGCCAATCCTCCTAATGGGTCGGGCATGACGGCTGCTTTTAGTTCGCCAGAAGCGAGCAAGGCCATGCGGTCAGGAATTTTGGGTACGGCAACGTATTTGATGTCGGAGGGAGCAAAGCCTTCAGCCTCCAACAAGCGGTCTGTCAAATATTCGATAATTGTCCCTTGCGATATGCCAATTTCGACACCCCGCAATTGGGCAACATCGGTGATGCCACTTTGCCCGGAAGCCAGGATGAAGAAATGCCCTGCGCCTTCCGAAGCCATGTGACCATAGCGGACAGCCTGCATTTGAATTTTCTCGCGATTGAAGAGCATCACCGAGAGTAGTTCGTTCAGAGTACCATCGGCCTGACCGGCCTGTAGCAATTGGTCGCGTTCGGGGGCAGATGCCACCGGCACAAGTTCAACCTTCACGCCGTGCTTAGCATACAATCCCTCGGCTTCAGCCACGAACATCGGCAGTGTATCAATGACCGGGATGACGGCAATGCGCACGGTGACATCCTCGGCAGGGGCAGGGGTGGCGCAGGCGGTCAGCAAGAGCGCCAGAAGGGTGAAAAAGACAAGGAAGCGTTTCATTCTTTCTCTCTTAGGGGTGAAATTTTTGAGGAACAAAAAAATGTTCCCTATTCACTATTCTGTTTTGCCCCAACCGAACGAGCCAACAAGGCCTTAATTTCAGGCAGGGCGGTTTGTAAGTTAGGCGTGCCAGTATAAATCCAATGGACGAGAATTTCGTTTAGCGCACCCACCCAAGCACGGGCCGTCAACTCTGCGTCTTGGGGCGGCAAGCTGCCATCGCGAATGCCTTTTTCAATGCGCTCACGAATCAGAGCGACAAAGCGGTCATTGATGGCACGGCGGCGTTGTTCAAAAGCCGCTCCCAATCCAACTGCTTGAACCAAGACGATTTTTGCCAAGGCACGATATTGTTCAAACAGCCGCAGGCTCTCTCGCAAGGCTAGGTCAAGTTGTTCCATGCCACGCTGCTCGCTAGAGAGAGTCTCTTTTAGGCGCGATTCAAGCAGGCTGATGAAAGTTTCTATCAGCCCAAAGAAGATTTCTTCTTTATTCGGAAAATGAAAGTACAGCGAGCCTTTGGAGGCCGAGGAGGCTACCACAATATCATCCATGCGCGTTTCGTGGTAGCCTTTTTCGGCAAAAACGCGTGCAGCAGCTTCTAAAATACGGGTGCGGGTATCGGACATATTTGGTGAGGCCAACTAGACTGACCAGTCAGTCTAGTTGGGCAAGGCAATGATACCATAAAAAAAACGTGCGGCAGGCGATTCCGCACGTTTTTCTGTTAAGACAAGCGCAATTGGCATCAATGTGCCTGACGGCGTTCGGCAATCGTTTCGATGATGATGACTGCCAGGAAACCGGCCAGCATCAGCCCAAGCGCTAGGGCCACCTCACCGGTGAAGGCTGTGGGCAAGATGTTGACCTTCTCCACTTTCCAGGGCCACAATTCGCGCAAGGAGCCAAGCATAAAGCCAACCAGGGCGGCTACAGTTAAGTCATGGAAATGATCGAGCAACCAGCGCAGTAAATTTGCAAAAGAGACAATACCCACCGCCGCACCGGCCATAAACACCAAAACCGTGACAATATCCAAGCCAACCAGCGCACCGAGAATGTATTGATATTTGCCCAGCAAAACCAAAATGAACGCCCCTGAAATGCCGGGCAAAATCATGGCACAAATGGCAATCATGCCGCTCAGGAAAATGAACCACAACGCATTGGGCGTCTCGGCCGGGCGCAAACCCATCAGCAGATATGCGCCCACAGCAAAGACGGCTACCATCAGGAGATTGGGCAAAGTCCATGCACGCACACGGCGGCGTACCACATACACTGAGGCTACAATCAGCCCAAAGAAAACCGAATACACCAGAGTCGGGTGTTCATCCAGCGCCCAGTGCATAAAGTTTGCCAGGCTTAGGATGGCGCTTGCAATGCCTATGCCTAACGCCAATAAAAATCGCCATGGAAACTCATCTAAGGCTTCACGCCAGCGCAGGGCGAGCAAGTTGCGCAAGAATGGAACGACGGCGCGGATAGCATCAATCAGTTCATCATAAATGCCCAAAATGAAGGCCATTGTTCCGCCTGAGACGCCAGGAATAATATCGGCAATGCCCATCAGAAAGCCGCGCAACGAAACGCCGAAATAGCCGCGTAAGGTACGGGTAGGAGGGGTTTTCATGGAAATTTTTTGTTCCTTATTTGGTTTGAGATGAAAAATTTGTTTCCCGCCGCGCTTTCCACCACTCGAAAACCGCTGGCAGAACGGAAACGAACACAATGCCAAGGATGACCACTTCAAAGTTATGGCGGACAAAAGGGATATTCCCAAAGAAAAAGCCAAGCGAAACGAACAACGCCACCCACACTACGCCGCCCACGATGTTATACGAGATGAAATACCGATAAGACATCTCACCCATACCGGCAACAAAGGGAGCAAAAGTGCGCACAATTGGCACAAAACGCGCCAAAAAGATGGTTTTGCCGCCATGCTTCTCAAAAAACGCATGCGTACGGTCAAGATATTCGCGCTTAATCCAACGGGTATGATAAGCGCGCTCACCCACCCGATGACCAATCCAATAATTGACTGTATCGCCCAGCACAGCCGCAACGGCCAATATGCCAAACAGCAACAACGGGTTCAAGTCACCCAGCGCAGCAAAGGTTCCCGCAGCAAACAGGAGCGAATCGCCAGGGAGAAAGGGGGTGATGACCAAGCCCGTTTCAACAAAAATCACAATAAATAACAGGGCATACGTGAACACGCCAAACTGGCCTATCATCTGCGCCAGATATTCGTCCATGTGCAAAAGCATGTCCACGCCAAGATTTAACAGTTCCATAATCATCTCCAGAGTCATTAAGACGAAGGGAGATTATACCCCACATCGGCATTCCCCTCGCTTACAGCCTGTTTGCGCACCTGATGGTTGGCCAAGAACAGCCCCCCCAAAATGCCAAAGACGAGTAGAAACCAAGTGATGAGTGCAGGCAAGGGCGTTTCAATCAGCGGAGAAACCCCTGCAGTCAACCCGCCAATCGAATGAAACGCCAAGGCTACGCTTAACGCATTCCAAACACCATGCACGAGAGTCGCCGCCAGGTATGCCAGCCCGAACCGAACGTAATCGCGCCGTTGCCAGGCCAGCACCAATCCCCAACCAACCAAGCCGGAATTAAATATGTGTGGCAGAACCGCTGTGACGCGCGTCAGAACATTCAACAGCCAGTCTTCGGCGCCTGCGCTAGAAAAACCAACGTTTTCGGCCAAAGCAAAAGCAGCTCCACACAAAACCCCCGCCACAAAACCTTCTACAGGAGAGCGCATTTTGCCAGCGTAGAACCATAACAAAAAAACCTTGCAAATCTCCTCTACGATAGGAATAACGACGGCAAACAGACCCAACACTAGCACAACCGCCCCCGGAGAAAGCAATAGGGTGGTCATTTGTTGTGAAGTAAAATCACCCGCAGTCGTTTCACTTCGCAACTCTTCAAGCAAAGTGCGGAAGACATCATCCAAGCCGGGGGTAGAGGCAGCATACAGCATGAGAAGCAAAACAAAACCGAGCAAAGCAAACAATTCCAAAAAAATTGCTAAACCCGGGCCGAGCATGGCACTGGCCCCAAAGATACTCCAAGCACGGCGCGCAGAGGGCCAAGGCAGGTCCTTCAAAACCAGACGCAACGCAATAGCAACAGGTAAGATGAGCGCAAAGGTGTTGATGACCGGCAGAAAGACCAAAGAGAATACCCGATGAGCCGCCAGGGCTTGTCCCAAAGCCAAGCTAACAACCCAAATCATCAGCAGGATTGCCGTAGGTAACCTAGGTCTGACTTGTAGCCAAGCCCAACCAGGTTCTGTCCAATTAAAAACTTTCTGGGCATTCAGGTACGCGCCAGGCACAAGCAACAAACCCAACGCAAACGTGCCGGCTGCCAACATCAAGATGGTGAGCGTATCTTGCGGCCCAAACGTAGAGAGGGTGCTCAGGCTGAGCAAAGCCAAGCACCCAGAAATGACCAGCAAGCCGAAGGCACTCACTGCAAGCGAGAGACCCATCAGCAGTGTCGGCCAATTGACTAGCACAGAGGGGCGTTCTTCCGTATGATTCAACGTTCCTCAATTCTTACCGTCAGCAGCATCTCCGGTTGCTGGTTGGTGAGATTCAAACCGGCAGCGCGCGGGGCAAAACGGTTGAACACATCCAATCCGTCGGTCACTTCACCAAAGATGGTATAACGGCCATTAAAATCAGGTTGTGGCCCCAGTGTAATGAAGAACTGGCTACCGTTACTACCTGGCCCAACGTTAAACATGGCTACCAAACCAGCACGGTCAAATTGGAGTGACGAGACAATCTCATCGGGGATAAAGTAACCGGGGTTTCCCAAACCGGTTCCGCTCGGGTCACCCGTCAGCGCCAACACACCCGGCACCACTTGGTGAAAAGGGACGTTATCGTACCAGCCATTTTGCGCTAAGAAGATGAAGTTGTTGACAGTATTGGGCGCTCTCTCGGCAAACAAACGCAACGTCACTTTGCCCTGGCTGGTTTCTAGTGTAGCCGTGTAGGTTTTGGCTGGGTCAATCACCATAGGTGGGCAAGTGCTAAACTGCCGGGCAGGCAGAGCGTAAAGATGAATCAATTGCTCGAGATTAACCAGGATGTATGGATTTTTGACGATTTCCCCATTAATCAGCAAGAGCGGCAACGGCAACTGCCCAAATTGTTGGCTGGTTTGCGTAGCACGCATCACAGCCTCGCGCACCGCGTCGCCGTTCAGGTCGCGTTGATAACGTTCCACATCCAAGCCCAGAACGGTAATTTGTGCGATTAGCCACCGCCTAAACTCGTCAGGCGACATGGCCTGCCATTCGGCCTGGCGCGCAAAAAACAGGTCATGCATTTCCCAAAACTTCCCCTGGATATGAGCCGCCTCGCTTGCTTGTAAGGTGAGCAGGGCTTTATCGTAGCGCGTGACGAGTGGATAGTGGCGATAGATGACGCGCAATTCAGCCGGATATTGGACACGAATCGCATCCAAGGCGGCAGCAATTTTGGCACAATCGCCACATTGAAAATCACTATACATGATGACCGTCACCGCAGCGCCTTCTTGGCCGCGCGCATGGTCTTCCAAAGATACCGGCGGAAAAAGCGAAGGTTGCTGCACAACAGGCGTGGGCTGACGAGCATCTACGCACAGACGTTCGGGCGTAGCAGAAGCAGCGACCGGCAGCACCGGAGCAGCCGTTTCTACCAGGGTTGGCGCAGTGGCGGAGGGCGTAGAGCACGCTGCCACCAACACGGCACAAATGAACAGCAAGGCGAGGTTTTTTAGCATAGAGATTTTTTGTAATCGGTCAATTTTCTGAATAGAAGCCCACCGGTAGTTTCAGCGCGGTATGCTTGAAGTCAATAGGTGGCTGGCTGCCCAACAAGGCGCAGATAAACCAATTCTACAACAAAATCATCCACAATCTCGAACACCTGTTTCATGGTAAACTTGCTCTATGAGTTCTATTGTAGCGCTAGACATCGAAACGACCGGCTTGGACCCCAATAAAGATGCGGTCATCGAAATTGGGGCGATTAAGTTTAACGGTCGCCGCATCGAAGACGAATGGACGACCTTCATCAACCCCAACCGTCACATTCCCGAAAATATCACCGCCCTGACCGGCATAGAAGATGAGATGGTACGTCATGCCCCGCGCCTGACAGAAGTAGTCGCCGATTTGCAAGACTTCGTCGGCGAGTGCCCTGTGCTTGGGCAGAACGTGCGCTTCGACCTGAGTTTTTTGCAAAAACAGCGCATTCTGCTCTTCAACCCGGTGATAGATACGTATGAACTGGCTTCTGTGCTGTTGCCAACGGCCAGTCGCTATAACCTGGCGGCTTTAGGACAACTGCTAGGGATTCCGCTGCCGGCCAACCATCGCGCGCTAGATGATGCGCGCGTCACGCACGCCGTTTATCTGCGCCTGATGGACCTGGCGGCAGAACTGCCGCTCGAAGTGCTGGCCGAAATTGTGCGCTTGGGTGAACCCCTCGATTGGGATGCCAATTATGCCTTCCAACAAGCGTTGCGCCGGCGTTCACGCGAATCGGTTCGCGCCCGTAAGGTTAGCACACACGAAGAAACCGGCCCATTATTTAGTCCGTCGACCAAACCCGGCCCAGCGCTTGGTTTAGTCGAAAAAGCCGTCCCCCTCGACCCGGATGAAACCGCCTCGATCTTAGAGTACAACGGCCCGTTTTCACGCTACTTTGAAAATTATGAATATCGCCCAGAACAGGTGGAAATGCTGCGCGCCGTGAGCAATGCCCTCTCCTGGAGCGGACACTTGATGGTAGAGGCCGGGACAGGTGTGGGTAAATCATTTGCCTATCTCATTCCGGCAGCGCTTTTTGCCATTCAAAACCGCACCCGTGTGGTTGTCTCTACCAACACCATTAACCTGCAAGACCAACTGATTCAAAAAGACATCCCAGCCGTACGCAATGCGCTTGGCCTTGACTTACGTGCAGCCGTGCTAAAAGGCCGTTCTAATTATCTCTGCCCGCGTCGCTTGCAACTGATGCGCAAAAATGGGCCGGCAACCCCCGATGAAATGCGCGTCCTGGCCAAAATTTTGGTGTGGTCTTTGGGTGAAGCCAGCGGTGACCGCAGTGACATCAACCTTAACCGACCCTCCGAACGCGAAGTGTGGAATCGGCTCTCGGCTGAAGATGATGGTTGCACCGCAGAGACATGCGCCGGACGCATGGGGGGTGAATGCCCCTTTTACCGCGCCCGCCAGGCTGCCCTCAGTGCCCACATCCTGGTCGTTAACCATGCCTTATTGCTTTCCGATGTAGCCTCTGGCTCCAGGGTTATTCCAGAATATCAATATCTGATTATTGACGAAGCGCACCATCTCGAAAGTGCCACCACCAACGCCATGTCCTTTCGGCTCTCTCAGCAAGATTTCGAGCGGATGCTGAAAGAAGTGGGCGGCACATCGAGTGGTGTTTTAGGGCATTTGCTGGCAATTGCCAACGGCAAAGTGCGCCCAACCGATTATGCCAAGTTGATGCAGCTCGCCTCCCGCGCCAGCGACACAGCCTTTCGGCTCGACAGTTACAGCCGCGATTTCTTCTACGCACTCAGCGAGTTCATGGCCTACCAACAGCAAGGCCGACCGCAAAGCCTGTACGCTTTTTCCACCCGCATTCTTCCCGCCAGCCGCACACAACCCGGTTGGGACAACATCGAAATTTCATGGGGGACGGCTGCCGAAACTATGGCGCTGCTGGTGAATCTGATTGGCGAACTCTACAAAGCCGCCGCAGAACTGTACAGCAGCGGCTTAGAAGAACTGGAAGATGCCACCGGCGCCCTGAGCAGTCTCCACCGACGCTTAAGCGAAACCGAAGCCGCCATCACCGGTATGATTAGCAAGCCCAACCGCGAGACGATTTACTGGATAGAAGTTCAGCCCCAAAGTAACCGTCTGACCCTCAACACCGCACCGCTGCGCGTGGGGCCGCTCATCGAAAAATACCTATGGCACGAAAAAGAATCGGTCATTTTGACATCAGCCACCTTAACCGCCGCCGGCGATTTCACCTACCTGCGCAACGTGCTACATGCCGACGAAGCCGACGAACTGACCCTTGGCTCGCCCTACGATTACGAAAATTCCACCTTGCTCTTTTTGGCCAAAGACATCCCAGAACCCAATCAGCCGGGCTACGAGCAGGCCATTAACCGCACCATTCTCCAGACCGCCCTCGCCACCGGCGGGCGCATGTTGGCTTTATTCACCAGTTATGCCCAACTCAAGCGCGCTTCACAAGCCATTGCGCGCCCTCTCAGTCAGCGTGAAATTCAGGTCTATGAACAAGGCGAAGGCGCCAGCCCGGCCGCTCTGCTGGAGGCCTTCAAAGCCAGTCCCCAAGCCGTTTTACTAGGAACGCGCTCGTTTTGGGAAGGGGTTGACGTGCCGGGCGATTCGCTTTCAGTCGTCATCATCACCAAATTGCCTTTCGAGGTGCCTTCCGACCCAATCATTGCGGCGCGTTCCGAAACCTTTGAAGACCCGTTTAACGAATATCAAATTCCCGAAGCCATTCTCAAGTTCCGGCAAGGATTTGGCCGCCTGATTCGCACAGCCAGCGACCGAGGCGTTGTTGCCATCCTCGACCGGCGCGTGCTAACCAAACAGTATGGGCGTTTGTTCATCGAGAGTTTGCCCCAATGCACCCTGCGCCAGGGCAACGCCGCCGATTTGCCCAAACTGGCTGAACGCTGGCTAGGGTAAAATGGTCCTCTTTAACGAGGACCATTTTTTGGCATAGACTTTATTTCTTTCCACCGAGTAAACCACCGAGTAAATTGGCGGCATCGTTTGCATCCAATTTACCGTCATCGAGGGCACTTGCCACTGCTCCGGTCATGCCTTTACCACTCAGGACAGTCTCTACCTGTGCGGCAACAGGCGCAGGCAATTTCTTCTTGAGAAAATCAAGAACCAAAGTCACCACCGTTTTGGCGGTTTCTTTGGGCAAACCGGTTTTTTCAACCACCAGATTGACCAGTTCATCCATTGTTGACCTCCGAAAAGAAAATAGTGGGTTCGTTTCAATCACACCACGCCCGGTGCAGCGGTGTGGCGCAATTCACCTTATCCAATATACATCCAATATAAAATTCCAATCACAATCCCCAAAAAAACGCCGCCGGTCACTTCCAAGGGGGTATGACCAAGCACTTCACGCAATTCCTCTTCAGAAATAGGATGTCCCGAAAGCAATTCCTCAATCAGAATATTGATTTTCTCCGCATGCCTGCCCGCCTCGCGCCGTACCCCAGCCGCATCATAAATCACAATCATTGTGGCAGCGACCGCAATCGCAAATATCGGAGAATCAAACCCGACATGCAGCGCAATTCCTACCGTTGTGCCAACCATCAAAGCCGAATGTGAACTGGGCATACCGCCTGCACTGAGCAGATACCCCCAATTCCAAATTCCTTTGCGCAGATATTCTAACGGTGGCTTAAGCAATTGCGCCAATAGCCAAGCCGCCAGCCCGCTCAAGAGCGCGTGATTGGTAATCAGTTCATTCCACATCAGCCAGCCTCCCTAGACATTCTCTCCGTTCAACTGCCGAACACGCAACTCGGCTTTTTCCAACAATAAGGCACAATGGCGTGCCAAAGCCTGACCACGCTCATACAGAGCAATAGTCTCATCCAAAGGGCGACTTTCTTGCTCCAAAGCGGCTACCACTGTTTGCAATTCAGCCAAGGTTTCCTCGTAAGTCATTTCTTCTACAGGCTTAAGGTTGCTCATGTCGTCTCTCCCATGTCAATAATAGCACGTAAAAAATTCATTCGGCTGTGCGGATGACCTCTACCTGCAACTCTCCCTGGTGCAAACGCACATATAAGTTATCCCCCGGCAGAACATCCTGCCCCCGCAAAATAACCTTGCCATCTTGCAGTCGGCTAACGACGGCATAACCGCGCCTCAAAACCGCCAGCGGGTTGAGCGCCTGCAACCGCTCCTGCCAACCAGTTAATTGAGCGCTCTCAAGCGCCAGTCGCCCTTCCAAACTGCGTGCCATGCGGCGTAACAGGTCATCCACGCGTTGTTGTTCGGTCATCATCCGGCGGGCCGGCGCATAAAATCGAAGCGTAGTTTGTACCGCTTTTAGGGTTTGCCTTCGCTCCTCAACTTGCCGGCTCAGCAACTCATCTAACCGTCGCTGCGCTGTAGCCAGCGCAGCCGATAGGTCCTCCACCGTAATGGGGGTTGCCAACTCTGCGGCAGCCGTTGGGGTAGGGGCGCGCAAATCAGCGGCAAAATCCACCAGCGTAAAATCCGTTTCGTGTCCAACCCCGCTAATCACCGGCGCTGTCGAACAAGCCACCGCGCGAACAACCCGTTCATCGTTGAAGGCCCACAAGTCCTCAATAGACCCACCCCCGCGCGCCAGCAGAATCACATCTGGCGCAAAGACCGCGTTCAGACGCTGCAAAGCCGCCACCAACGCCACAGGGGCTTCTTCTCCTTGGACGAGCGAGGGCGCCAGCATCACCTCGGCCAATGGCAAGCGCCGACGCAAGACGTTCAGCATATCGCGCAGTGCCGCGCCGCTGGGCGAAGTCACAATTCCAATTTTATGCGGCAACTGCGGAATAGGTCGCTTACGGCTTGGGTCAAACAGCCCTTCGGCCTCCAACACCGCCTTTAGGCGCAAAAATTCAGCATACAATGCGCCCTCACCCGCCAGGCGCAAAACATCCACAATCAGTTGATATTGACCGCTGGGTTCATAGACCGTCACTTTACCGTGTGCTTCCACCGAAAGCCCATCGCGAAGTGACAAACTGCCTAAGCGCAGTGCATCCCCCCTCCACATCACACAGCGCAACGCAGCGCCCGCATCTTTGAGCGTAAAATACACATGCCCCGAAGACGGCCGCGACAGATTGGAAATTTCTCCCTGCACCCACACATCTTGTAAGGCCTTATCCCCTTCCAACAAGCGGCGCACACGGCGCGTGAACTCGGTCACGGTCAGACGAGGAGTATCAAAAAGCGGAATCTGATTCATCGGCTCGCTTCCTGCGGATAGAATACCCGCAATACATTCAGGTGTCAACCGATTCTCACAGTCAGGGTAAAATTCCAAGCGAAGAAAGGATGCACTCTCATGAAACGTCTATGGGCCGCCTGGCGCATGAAATACATCACAAATGCAGATAAAGAAACCGGCTGCATCTTCTGCAACGCCCTCGCCAAACCCGACGATGCCCAAAACCTGGTCGTCCGGCGGGGAGAACGCGCTTTCATCATCCTCAACAAATACCCCTACACCAGCGGACATCTCATGGTAGCACCGCTTGCGCACCAGGCTTCGCTCGAGCTGCTACAACCGGCAGAGCGCGCCGAAATGATGGAGCTCGTCTCGGAGTGCATCACGGCCCTCAAGCAAGTCTATCGGCCACAAGGTTTTAACGTCGGCATCAATATCGGTACAGCCGCCGGCGCCGGCGTGCCAGGGCATGTGCACATCCACATCGTCCCGCGTTGGAACGGCGATACCAATTTCATGTCCACCGTCGGTGAAGTGCGCGTCTTACCCGAAGCGCTGGAGGAAACCTACCGGCGGGTAAAACACGCTCTCGCAACAGGTGAATAACCGCTTTTTACACACCATCTGTTTTTGAAACATGGCTTTGTGCTTGAGAACGGCCTTTTTTCCGTTACTGTTCACGCTGCTAATGGGGTGCTCCGCTCTCGCTACCCCTTCCACAGAAAAAAGCCCACACCCACCGGCTCTGGTTACATCTACATTCACCGTACCACCGGCTACGCTCACCCCCTCCCCAACGGCAACGACCACCCCCACCTTGCAACCACATCAAACCTTGCTTGCCTCCGGCCCCGAAGCACAGGATTTTGCCCCCGGCACCAATCCGCTCACCGGCTTACCCGTTCTCGACCCATCCCTGCTCGACCTGCCCGCCGTCTTGGTCTCCATCAGCAACCTACCGGTCACCGCCCGTCCCCAAGCCGGCACCGGCTTCGCCCCCTGGATATTTGAACTCTTTATCGGCACCGGCACCACCCGCTTCATGGGCGTCTTCTACGGAGAATACCCTCGCCGCATCCCCAACCTGACCGGACATTGCGCCATCAACCAACAAATCTTCCAATCAACAGACTCTCCTTGGATAGGAAACCGAATCTGGCTTGATGAAAATGCCGATGGCACACAAAACGCCTGGGAGGTGGGGATTGGTGGGATATGCATTGCGCTGCTCGACTCTCAAGAGAACCTACTGGCACGCACCAGCACCGACTCGAATGGCTATTATGCCTTCTCGTTTTCACAACATCTACAACACGCTGCCTCCCCAACCCATTACACATTGAAATTCGACATCCCAAGTCACTACCTCCTCGCCCCGGCTCACCTGGGCGCAGAAGAAACAGATAGTGATGCCGACCCTCAAACGGCAACCATCCGTTTCACCTACCACGCGCAAACCAATCCTAACCTGGATGTCGGCTTGGTGCTTAAACAACCCCTCACCGTGCTTCCTTCGCCGCACCCCAACGACATTGCACCTGACCGCACCTACGTTGGCCCCATCCGCTCCGGACGGTTAACTTACGAAGATTTTCGGCAGATGTTCCCGTTCAGCTGCTTGGTCTTCGCTAGCGCCGGCACCGACATCCTGCCGCAGTTACAAATTTGCGAAATCATCTACGGAGAACACCCCGAAATCAGCCCCAACACCGCACTGCTAGATATATCCCGAATGCGCACGTTGGCCGAACGCAGCAAACAGCCTGGTCAACCAATCAATTACTCAGGCAACCGCTTCGATTTCGCTATACCGGAAAACGGACAGCCGGCCAATACCCTGTGGGTGTACTACCACGCATACGCCCAATCACAATGGGTCTTTGACCCGCTCTCAGGGAGTTACTTGCGCTTCACCGATGATGCCGACGGCAAAGGAGTGTTCCATCCTGACACCGAGCGTTTGACCGGACGCCAACTATCGTTCGAAAACATCATTGTAGTATTGGCCGATTACCAAGTCTATCGTCACCTGCAATATGACATAGATTTATGTTGTGGTCTGGAAGGCTGGGCGTATTTATTTCGCGATGGACAAATGTACAAAATCCGCTGGAGCACCACCAACCGTGCTTGGGAACAACAAACCGGCTTGCTCCGCCCGCTACACTTCATCGGCCAGAACCGTCAACCCTTTCCGCTCAAACCCGGCCGAACCTGGCTCAGCCTGATGACCCTGCATTCTGTGCTACAGGAAACACAACCTGGTCACTGGCGTGCCTTGTTTGCCTTGCCCAATGACCCTGGCGAGTGAGAAGCAGGGGCCGGGCGACACCACTTTTCCGGTATAATCGGCGCGATGTTCGGTTCACACGTTCACAAACACGGCCTACTGGCCCTCTTATTTTTGGCACTTTCTGCCTGTTCTGCGCCAAGCAGCACCCCAGAGATTTCCCCTACCCTGGCACTACCAACAGAAACCGTACCACCCCCTACACAAACTCCCTTACCATTGGCGGCTCGAGTCAATGGAGAGCCGATTTTGCTCGACGAGTTTCTGGCAGAACTTAACCGCTACCAGGCTGCACAAGCCGCGCTCGGCAATCCAATAGACGAACAAGCAGCGCGCCGCATCGTGCTTGATGACCTGGTTTCTCAAGTGCTATTGGCCCAGGGCGCTGCCGAAGCCGGCTTCACACTCGACGAGGCTGCCTTACAAGCACGCCTAGCAGCCCTAGCCAATCATCTCGGTGGCATCGAATTCTTGCGTGCCTGGATGCAAGCCCAGGGATACACGGACGATACGTTGCGCACAGCCCTAAAACGCGCTATCGCAGCCGCTTGGATGCGTGACAAAATCATTTCGTCTATCCCCCAAACTGCCCGGCAGGTACACATCCGCCAAATTTTGCTCTATAATGAAACCGTCGCTCAAAACTACTACCGTCAATTGCAGGCCGGGGCCGATTTCGATGAACTCGCCGCACGAGTAGACCCCATTACCGGCGGTGACATTGGTTGGTTTCCACGCAACTATCTACCGAGCAAAGAAGTGGAAGAAGCCGCTTTCAGCCTGGAAGTAGGCGGCATAAGCGCAATTGTTCAGAGTGAAGCCGGTTACCACATCCTCAAACTGCTGGAAGTGCAGGAAGAGCGCCCGCTCAGCCCCGATGCCCTGCTTGCCCTGCAACAGCGCGCCTTACTCGACTGGTTGGCCCAACGCCGCCAGCAAAGCGTGATTGACGTGTTCGTACAATAACACACGCCTTGTGGAGATAGATACATGACCAACTACGACGATTTCCTCAACGATACGCCACGCTCTGCCAAGCCGGTCAAAAAGAAAAAGAACAACCGCGATGCACTCTGGAACGTTCTGACCGGCGTGATGCTGTTGATGACCGTGTGCCTTTGTATCGTGTTTTTTAACATTTTCACCAATCCCTACTCGGCCATCAATCCGTTGCAGCCTCCCACACCGATTCCGCCCAGCCTAACACCCACCGTCACCCCCATCCGTTTTGACCCAACCTGGACGCCCGAACCAACCCTGCCGCCCACAGCCACCAATACCCCCCGGCCTACCATCACCCTCGAACCAACCTTCACCCCGTTCAAACTAGTCACCCCCACCAAACCGCCAACCGCGACCCCGGTCGTTTCACCCACCCGCACCCCCAAACCCACCGGCGCCCCGTATGTCGTGACCGTTAATGCTGTCGCCAGCACCGTCTATCGCGCCGACTCAACCTGTGACCGACTCTACATTGCCGGTCAGGCGCTGGATAACAAAAATAATCCCGCCATGGGGCTAATCGTCAAACTCGGTGGGAGTTTGCCCGGCAAATCCTTCAACGAACTGACCATGACCGGCTTAAACCTGGCCTATGGACAAAGTGGGTTCGAGTTCGATTTGGGCCTGGCACCGGTGGCTTCCAAAAATACGTTGTGGATACAACTCTTCGACCAGGCCAGCGCCCCCATGTCGGAGCAAATTTACCTAACCACCTATGCCGACTGCAACCGCAACCTGATTTACGTACGCTTTACACAAAAATAAACAAAAAAGCACACACGCCCCGCAGAAACGCTCTTGCGGGGCGTGTTTTTTATTCCACAGCCACATTCCAGTGGCGGTATTTGGGGTTTCGTCCGCGCACCACATCATTGAACAAAGCGCGCAGTTGGGCTGTAATCGGCCCCATTTGGCCGCTTCCTACCGGTCGGTAGTCCACCTTGGTCACTACGGTAATCTGCGCAGCAGTGCCGGTCAAGAACAATTCATCACACAAAAAAGCCTCTGTGCGGTCCACAGAACGTTCTACCACATCCAGACCTAGTTCATTGCGAGCCAGCTCAATCACCGAACGGCGGGTAATCCCTTCCAAGATATTATCCCACACCGGCGGGGTAATCAACACCCCATCACGCACCAAAAAGACGTTCATTGCCGTACCCTCGGAGATATGGCCATTCTGGTCAAGAACCAGCGCCTCGTCGAAACCGGCCCGTATGGCATCCGTTTTGATGAGCGCCGAATTAGCATACGCACCGCTGATTTTGCCGCGCGCCGGGATGATGTTATCATCCACCCGCCGCCAAGAAGAAATCGTCACATGCGCATTGTCCTCATTCTTGCCATACGCCCCAAACGGCAAAGCAAAAATGGAAATTTCATCGCGCAAATCGTGCAAGCGCACACCAATACCGGCATCCGCTTTATACGCCAGCGGGCGAATATACACATCCTGCTGCCAACCATCGGCTTTGAGCAATTCAATGGTGAGCTGGGTCAGGCTTTCGGGAGTGTGCGCAAATTCCATACACAAAATTTTGGTCGAATTCAAAAATCGGCGGTAGTGATCTTGCGGGCGGAAAAGAAATAACTTTTCCTCCTCTGCATTCCAATAAGCCCGCAACCCGCCAAACGCTGCCGTTCCATAATTCAACCCATGCGTCGCAATACTGACTTTTGCTTCGCTCAACGGGACAATTTTGCCCTCAAAAAACGCATGTTGCTCCATCGTTGCCTCCATCAGACTGGTTATGCCACAACAAGATTATACCCGACACCAACCACGGCCACTACATACCCTGCCGAAAAAATTCGTGCAAGCCCTTGAGCACCTTTTTCCACTCTGCTTCCGCCTCTCTTTTGCGGTGAATTTCACCTTTACGCTTACGCATCACCTCTAGCACATGCTCATCTTCACCTGCATCGAGCCAAAAACCGTGCTTATGAGAACAGGCATCCAACTTAAGGTGATACAAACGATATTGAAACTCCAGCATCGGCGTTTCACAAACCGGACAACGATTTTCTACCGGCGCTTCGCGGTGAATCAGCGAACCTTTGAAGTGGTCCTGGTCAAAAACCACATCTTCCAAACGGTCAAGCTCGTTAAAATCAAGCCACATGCCCCTGCATCTTGGGCAATAATCCACTTCCATCATCCCTTTATAGTATTTTTTAGTCAAGACAGACTGGCAACGAGGGCAATACATACTTAACTCCATGAAATGCAGCGAGACAATTATACTTTCGCTGCCTTTCTTTACAAAACATTCCCCTGCCATTGCGGCCTCACGCAAAAAACATGCAGACAAACACACCAGAAACATGAGTTTTGTCCCGCCTATCGCAAACTGGCGAATTTGGGGGATAACGACATGCAGACAAACACACCAGAAACATGAGTTTTGTCCACCCCAAGGTATAGCAAAAAGCGATTAAAATCACAAAATGGCTCATGAGCGTGACCAGAAAAGTCTGTTAGCAGTCAATATAGGACTAGCGGTCAACATCGGTTTGGCCGCCCTAAAAACCATCTTTGGGGTGATTGGTCACAGCCCCGCCTTACTGGCCGAAGGCATCAACTCCACCTCCGATGTCGCCTACTATGTCGTCGCCAGCATTTTTGTTCGCTTAGCCAACAAACCCGCCGACGACGAACACCCCTACGGACATCGCCAATTAGAAAGCATAGCCGCGCTGGTGGTTGGCTCCTTCATTGTCACTACAGCCGTTGCCGTATTTTGGGGCTCAATTGATAAAGCCTGGGACCTGTTCAGTGGGAATAGCGATTCCGAAGGTGCGCTGACCATCGCGCTCTGGATAGCCTTACTCACAGTCGGTATCAAGCTCTTCCTAACCTTTTACATCCGCAAACTAGGCCGCGAAACCCAAAACCCGGTGGTCGAAGCCTTAGCCTATGACCATCGCAACGACTTCTTTTCGGCCTCTGCTGCCTCGTTGGGCATCTTCCTTGGTCAGCGTGGCCTGCCCTGGGTTGACCCAATGGCAGGTGCGCTCGTCGCCTTACTCATCCTGCGCACAGGCATCTACATTCTGCGTGAATCGTCCGTTGATTTAATGGATGCTGTTCCCAGTCGCGAGCTAACCGAACAGACCTGTCGTTTGCTTCAAGATGTCCCTGGCGTGCAACAATTGGAAGAAATGCAAGCCCATCGCTTTGGTCCGCATATTGTCATCAACCTAACCATTGGCGTAGATGGAAAAATCAGCGTAGACGAAGGCAACCGCATTGCACATCAGGTCGAAGCGCTGGTTTGCAAAGAGTTAGCAAACGTTCGACGGGTACATGTCCACTACCATCCCACACGAGCCGGCGAACCCATGAGCATAGATGACATCCTAGCAGAATCACGCAAGCCAGTATTAGCAGATGAAACCCCTGCCTCCTAGCCTACCGCCTGCTTAACCAGCATTTCGATTTCACTTGGCTCGGAGCGCAAATCGAGCCAGGCCAAAAACTCTACATTCCCTTTTGGCCCCAAAAGCGGGGATTTGACCAAGCCTCTCACCCCCAATCCCATTTCAACCGCAAACTCTAACACCTCGCGCAAAATACGCTTGTGCACGGCCGAATCACGGATCACCCCCTCACCCCGTGCCGCCTCCTTACGTCCGGCTTCAAACTGCGGCTTAATCAGAGTAATAATATCGCCCTCGCCTGCTTCAGAGAACAAAGGCGAGGCTACAGGCACGCCAGGAAGCCACTGTTTCATCACCGGCAACAAAACCTTGAGTGAAATAAACGAAGCATCACACACCACCAATTGCACCGGTTCCGGCAAGCATTCAACATAGCGCGCATTGGTCTGCTCCATCACCACCACGCGTGGGTCATTGCGCAATTTCCAGTGTAATATTCCCTTTCCCACATCAATTGCATACACTTTGCTCGCCCCATGCTGCAATAAGCAATCGGTAAACCCGCCGGTCGAAGCCCCCACATCCGCGCAAACCAACCCCTGCGGGTTCACCGGAAAAGCCTGGAGTGCGGCCAACAGCTTCTCGCCGCCCCGCGAAACAAAGCGCGGTCCCCCATCCACCGTCAGTGCCACCGCAGCCTCAACCAAAGCCGAGGCCTTATCCACCACCTGGCCATTCACTCGCACCTGCCCGGCCAGAATCACTGCCTGCGCCTTAGCGCGGCTTTCAACTAAACCACGTTCTACCAACAAAATATCCAGGCGAACTTTCGGCATACCCGCATTCTACCACTTGAGCATTCCGCATTCCGCATTCTGCATCCAGCATTCCGCATTCCGCATTCTGCATCCAGCATTCCGCATTCCGCATTCTGCATTAAAATAGCCTGCATGCTCAAGCCTTTGCTCAAAACCATGCGCCCCCGCCAATGGACGAAGAATGGCTTCGTCTTCTTTGCGCTCATCTTCGATAAACAACTCTTTCAGATTGAACCTTTCCTGCGCACTCTTGGCGGATTTGCCCTCTTTTGCCTGATTTCCAGTGTCGTTTACCTTATCAATGACATTGCCGACCTAGAAGCCGACCGCAAGCACCCCGAAAAGAAAAAACGCCCCTTGCCCTCCGGGCAACTCTCCTTGCGTGTGGCCTGGGCAGCAGCCATCGGATTAACCCTGGTTGCTCTACCCCTGGCCTGGCTGCTTGCCCCTCTCTTTGCCGGCGTTCTTGCTGCCTACCTCCTCATCAACCTAGCCTATTCCAAATGGCTCAAACACATCCCAATTGTTGATGTGTTGGTAATTGCCGCTGGCTTTGTCCTGCGCGTGCATGGGGGCGTTACCCTGATCGAAGTCGAACGTTTCTCCCCCTGGCTATATGTTGTCACCACACTCGGCTCGCTCTACCTGGGATTTGGCAAACGTCGCGCCGAACTTTCGCTGCTCGACCGAGGGGCAGGGTCGCATCGCCGCGTTCTAGATGGCTACACCCTCCCTTTACTCGACCAATATGTCACCATCGTCTCAGCAGCCACGATTCTCGCCTATTCCCTCTACACCTTCTCGGCGCCCAACCTGCCCGAAAACCACAGCATGATGCTAAGCATCCCCTTCGTGGTTTACATTATTTTCCGCTATCTCTACCTCATCCAAGTTACACACGAGGCAGGCTCCCCCGAAGAAGTGCTCTTGAAAGATACCCCCATTCAAATCGCCATTCTACTCTTTGGTCTCACGGTATTGGCCGTATTTTATCTATCCTAAAGCCAAATCCAAGCAGACCTGACCAACACCTATGAGCAGCGCTTGCGCCCCTGGCAAAATCATCTTGTTCGGTGAACACGCCGTCGTCTATGGCCGCCCAGCGCTTGCCGTGCCGGTTACGCAAGTATACGCACGAGCCGAAATTCGAGATTCATCGGCACCTGGCATTTGGCTCGAGGCTCCCAACATTGCCCTGCGGAGCGAAATTTCAGCACTGCCTGCCGGTCACGCCTTGCGAACCGTTATCGAAAACGCACTGCGTGCCCTGAACGTGTCTACTCCGCCCCCGCTTCATATCACAGTGACATCAACCATTCCGGTCGCAGCGGGCCTTGGCTCTGGTGCCGCCGTGAGTGTGGCCCTCATCCGCGCACTGTGCTCGTTCTTCTCCCAACATC
>QEXW01000024.1 GCA_003130845.1 Anaerolineae bacterium | reverse complement strand
GTTTCAATGCGCGCGTGGCCGAATGCCACGAGGCCGCCTCCCTGCTGCAGCCGGGCGCTTGGCGTTTGGCCGATGTGCCGCCCGAAGTGTACGCAGCCAACCAAGCCCGCCTGCCCGAAAATCTGCGCCGCCGCGCCGCCCATTTCTACACCGAACAGGAGCGCGTCCGCCAGGGCGCGCGCGCCTGGCAGCAAGCCGACCTGGAAGGCTTTGGCGCGCTGATGAACCAGTCGTGCGCTTCGTCCATCAGCAACTACGAATCGGGCAGCCCAATTCTGGTGGAATTGCACGAACTGGTCAGCAGCATGCCCGGCGTCTATGGCAGCCGTTTCAGTGGCGGGGGCTACGGGGGGTGCGTAGTCGCCCTCTCGAACCGGGAGCAAGCCGGTGACGCAGCGCGTCAAATTGAGGAGACCTTCCGGGCGCGACATCCCGAACTTCCCTCCCGCGTCTTCGTCGCAGAAATGGGTGACGGGTTGGCCTTTTCTCTTTCTGTAAGGGAGGCAAACCGATGATTGACTCCGCCGTCCTGCTGGCCGCCGGGCGCGGTAAACGCCAGCGCCCCTATACCGATGTGACGCCCAAGCCGCTCCTGCCGGTGGGGGGCCGCCCCACGCTCGATTACGTCCTGTGCGCCGTCCGTAAGGCCGGAGTGACGCGCGCCTGCCTCATCACCCACCACCTCGAAGAGCAGATTTTCGCCTATGTTGGCGATGGTGCGCGCTGGGGACTCTCCATCCGCTTCGCGCATCAGGCCGCCCTGCGTGGCAACGGCGACGCGCTCCTCAGTGTCCCACCTGATTGGCGGCGCGCTGAACCGTTGCTGGTCGCCGCCACGGATTACGTTCTTGAGGAAAACGCGCTGCTGGAACTGGTGCAGGCGCATCACCGTCACCCCGGCGCCATCGTGATGAGCCTCAAAGAATGCCCGCCTGAAGAACTGACTGCCCGCTCCACCGTGCAGGTTGGCCCGGATGGGCGCGTCGAGCGCATCATCGAAAAACCCCGCCCCGAAGAAATCCTTAGCCCTTATGCGGCCTCGATTCTGTTCATCCTGCCGCCTCCCATTTGGGACTATCTCGCCCGCACCCCACCCTCGCCGCGCGGTGAAATCGAAATGCAGGCTGCCATAGACGCGATGATACGTGACGGCATCCCTGCCTTTGGCGTTATGCAGCCCGCTCCCCGCGAATGGACGCCACCTAGTTAAGGAGAAACTGTCCTATGTCTGACCTTGCCATTCTGGGCGGGCCGAAGACCCGCACCGAACCTTACCCCGCCTGGCCGGTGTGGGATGAACGCGACCTCCAGGCCGTGACCGAAGTTATCCGCAGCGGGCGCTGGGGCGGGTATCCCTACCCTGGCCCCAAAACCGCCGAACTGGCCCGCCGCTTCGCCGAATTGCAGGGTGGCGGCTATGCCGTGCCAATGGTGAATGGCACGGTGACGATGGAAGTGGCCCTGCGCGCCGCCGGAATCGGCTGGGGCGATGAAGTCATCGTGCCAGCCTACACCTTCCAGGCCACAGCCTCCGCCCCTATGGCGGCAGGCGCGATTCCCGTCATCGTGGATATAGACCCAAACAATTACTGCCTCGACCCGCGCGCCGCGGAAAAGGCCATCACGCCTCGCACCAAAGCCATCCTCCCGGTTCATCTCGGTCACCAAATGGCGGATATGGACGCCATCATGGCGCTGGCCGAACGGCACAACCTGGTCGTTATCGAAGATTGCGCTCATGCGCATGGCGCCAAATGGCGCGGGCGCGGCGCAGGGACGATTGGACACTTCGGCTCGTTCTCCCTGCAATCGTCCAAGACCCTGACGAGCGGCGAGGGTGGAATTTTGCTTTGCCGCACGCCCGAACTGGCCGCCAAAGCCGCCAGCATCATTGACTGCGGGCGTCCGCACGCCCTGGGGGGCGGCCCGGAAGACGATTCACAGGAGTACCAGGTTGGCGGTAACTTCCGGCTGAGCGAGTTGCAGGCCGCCCTGGCGCTGGTCGGCCTCGAGCGCTTCCCCGAACAAGCCCGTCAGCGCGAGGCGATGGCCGCCTACATGGACGAAGCCCTGAGCGAAATCCCCGGCGTGCGCGTTCTCCCGCGCGATGAGCGTCACACCACCCGCTCGTTTTACCGCTATATCTTCGCCATTGACCCCGCCGAATTTGGCGTGGAACACGATGTCTTTTGCGCCGCGCTCGAGGCGGAAGGGGTGGACTGTTGGGTAGGGTACGAAGCCATGCACCGTTACCGCCTGTTCCAGCCGCAAACATCCCGTCTGGCCGTGCCGAACGCCTTCCCGCAATACTTCGACTTCCAGAACATGCACTTGCCCGAAGCCGAGCGCGCCTGCCAGCGCGAAGCCGTCTGGCTGGATGAAGCCATCTTCCGCGCCGGGCGGCAGGGCGTGGATGACGCGGCGGCGGCCATCAAGAAAATCCGCCAGCACGCCGAGGAATTGCGGAAAGCAGCCCAGGCGTTCCGGGAGCAAACCTCCTAAAGTGAACGCCTGATAAGCCGGTTCTTTTCTCCCTCCCTAACTACGACTATGCCTGAAGAACAAAATATCAATCGCTCTCGTTACATGGTCATTCCCCGTGTGTTGGTGTTCGTTACACGCGGGGAGGAGATTCTTTTGCTTCAAATCGCAGCGCGCAACGGCAAAATCACCCGTTGGACAGGCCGCTACAATGGGCTGGGAGGGCATATTGAACGGGGTGAAGATGCTTTGACTGCTGCTCAGCGTGAATTATTCGAAGAGGCCGGTATAACCGCAGAGTTGCGTTTGGGTGGTGTGCTGCTGGTAGATACAGGAGAGGACGTAGGGATTGAACTACACGTTTTTTATGGGGAATATCTCTCTGGCGAACTGTGTGCGACCAGGGAAGGCACACCAGTTTGGGTGCCCCTGGCTAAATTGTCTGAAATTCCACTGGTTGAGGATGCGCCAATCTTGATTGAGACGTTGCGCGCAATGAATTCCGCCACTCCACCATTTTGCGGCAGGTCGTTTTATGAACAGGGAGAACTAAAAGTCGTCATACGATAACCGCCACGGAGAGTGATTCTTTAGAAGACAACTTTTATCGCTCTTAGGTGAATGCTGAACGTGCTACCTTTGCCTGGTTCGCTCTCGACCGTCAGTTGTCCGTTGTGTTGTTTGATAACTTGCTGTGTGATGGAAAGCCCCAGGCCAAGTCCGCTAAACAAGTGTTCTCCGCTTTGATCTAGGTGATAGAAGCGGTCGAAAATCTGAGAAATACGTTCTTTTTCAATGCCGATGCCGTTGTCCTTCACTTGGATAGTAACGGTATTTTCATTGCTAAACACCGACACTGTCACGGGGCCGCCCTGTGGGCTAAATTTAATGGCGTTATCTACCAGCGCTGAGAGCGCCCGTTCCAGTGTTTTGGGGTCGCCAGAAATGGCAGGCAGATTAGGCGCAATTTCGGCGTTCAGGGTTACCGATTGGCTAGCGGCTTTTTGCTGGTAGGCTCGGACAACGTTTTCGGCAATTTCACCCATGTTCACCGGCTGAAATTTCGGTAGAATTAAATCCATTTCCTGTAAAAACAGAATGTCGTTGACGAGAGCGGTGATTTGTGCAATATTGCGGGCTACGGCCTGAAGGGCACCGGGCAGTTTGTCGGGGCTAATCATTCCATTTTGGATGAGTTGCAAGAAACCGCCGGCAGCCATTAAGGGGGTGCGCAATTCGTGAGCGATGTTGCTCAAAAATTCACGCCGAGCCAGTTCTTGTTCGGCTAGTTTTTGGTATGCTTGGGCGAGTTCACTGGCGCGGATGCGCAAATCTTCAATCGCCATTTCGTCATTTTCGCGCAGGCGGTTTGAAATTTCACGCACCATCGCAATGGCTATGCTCGAAGAATGATGGAGGACGCGGTCAAAATCTTCGCGGTCAATTTCTAACACGGTCACTGGCTCTAGCGTTGTGACGGTCGCTGCGCGTGGGGCGTTGTGAATCAATGCCATTTCCCCAAAAAAATCACCTGCTTCCAACTCTTTGAGATGGCGCTGTTCCATGTTGTTGATGGTCTTGGTGACGCTCACCCGGCCATCAAGCAGAATATAAAACTTTGATTCAACTTTGCCTTCTTGGGTCAATACGGTGTTTTCTGGATAGTTTTTGACTTGACTGCTCTCCAGGAGTTCTTCGATTTCTAAAGGACGAATGCCTGGGAAAGCACGCCCAATGATTTCTTTGGGCGAAGGTAGATTTCTGCGCGACATGTTCAAAGGATACATACCAGGCCTCTTTTGAACAAAGGCACCTTTGCTTATCGTTTCAGGGCGGACAGCAAAAAATCGAGCAAGATTTGTCCAAAATCTGCTTCCATTTTACGCGGAATCAAGAAATCCTGCCCGTGTTTTTTGCCTTCATACCCTGCAATTTTGTAATATGCGTTGACCGGCAGGCTGGCGCAGGTCGCGGCGGTATTCCCATCGTTCATTGCATAGATACAGCGCACAGGTTTACCAGCATTGGAGACGCGCAACGCATTTTGGGACCAATCCAGGCCAAGATAACTCCCTGGTGAGATGGCAAAGACCCCGATGCAGCCTTTGGAACAGGCATTTAGGGCGGCATCGGCGCCAATACTGGTACCTATGCCGATGATTCGGTTGGGGTCTGCATGTGGCAAAGAAGCTGCGCGCGCATAAGCCGCTTGTGCATCCAGCAAATAGCCGCGTTGGGCTTGTTCGGTGATGTAGGGAATGACCGGCCCTGGGCTTTCCCCATGTCCACGAAAGTCAAAGGTCAACACGTTGAAGTGTACGTCCGCTGGCATATAGGGTAGCTTTCCCTGCGCGCTAAAGGTGGGTGTAGGTGAATTGGGAGCCGTAACCGGATAATTTTGCAGCCAGGGGATTAAGTCAGTAATCGGCCAGGCCTGGTCTTGGTTGCTGCCGAATTGGTGCATTAGGATGACGACCGGTGAATTGGGCTGCGGGGCAATGTAGTAGTAGCCAACCAGTTCTAGGCCATCTTTGGTTTGGATAGTCACGCGTTCACCGGCGGGGCGGAAGAAAGCGGTGACCGTGATTTGGACAGGGGTTGGGCTGGGTTCCGGGGTAAGCGTGCTGCGCAGGGTGGGGGGTGGTAAGGGACTCGGTGGAGCAGGGGGCGTGCGGGTGATACGCTGCGTTATGGGGGAGGGGAGCGCAGTGGATGTGACAGCAGAGTCTATTTCTGCTTGGCAGGCGGTCAACCCGCCCAGCGTAATCAAAAAAATCACACCCCATAGCGGCAGAAGCAGGTGGTTGATTGCAATGGATGTGTGGTTGTTTGGGTTTTTGCGCCGATTTTGGGGTAATTCTGGCGGGCGGTTGGGTTTCAAAGTATCTCTCCTTGACTGCGTTTTAGGAACTGCCCACCGCCGCGCTGACCAAGCCATTGGTCACCATCTACAATCAGTTTGCCGCGCAGAAAGACTTTTTCCGGGTAGCCGGTCAGTTCCCAACCTTCGTATAGGTTGTAATCGGTGCGATGATGAGAATAAGCCACCCCGTACTTGACCTTTTTGTCTGGGTCCCAAATGACCAGGTCGGCATCGGCGCCGGGCAGGAGCGCCCCTTTGCGCGGGTACAGCCCAAAAATCTTGGCTGGGTTGGTGGCAGTGAGCGCTACGAATTGATTGGCGCTGATTTTTCCGGCGCGTACACCATACGTCCACAGAATGGGCAGGCGGTCTTGCACACCGGGCAAGCCATTCGGAATTTTGGTGAAGTCATCTTTGCCTAATTCCTTGCCGGGGATGGCAACTGTTTGGCCTTCGTACAGAATTGGCGTCGTGCCATCAAAAAAGAAGGGGCAATGGTCGGTGCCGATGGTCTGGATTTCGTTGTTGGCCAACGCTTTCCATAGGCGCGCGTTGTCGGTGGCTGTGCGCATGGGCGGGGAGCAAATCCATTTTGCCCCATCTGGGCGCTGTAAATGTTCGATGGTGAAGAACAGGTACGGTGGGCAGGTTTCGCCCATCACGGGTGCGCCCTGTTGCCGGGCGTAGGTGAGCATGTCGGCTTCGCCGCCGGCGTTCATGTGAACGATGTAGACGGGCGCCCCTGTTTCTTTGGACATGGCGGCCAAGCGCAGTGTGGATTCAACGGCGCCCCAGGCTGGGCGGGTGTATGCGTGCCATTCGGGAGTATGATGACCTTCCTGCAGGGCTTGGGCAACCAGCGTCTCGATAACATCGCCGTTTTCGCAATGTGCCATGACGAGCATACCGTGTTCTTTGGCGATTTGTAATGCGCGGAAGATGCTGCCATCGTCCAGGCGCAAACGGCCATTGTAGGCGGTGAATACTTTGAGTGTGGTAATGCCCATTTCCCGTAAAGTGGGAATTTCTGCCGCAACTTGGTCGTCAAAATGGGTCAGATTCATGTGAAAGGAGTAGTCAATCGCGGCTTTGGCGGCTTTTTCATGCCAGCGTTCAACCGAATAGTGGAACCCTTGTGGCTGATGGACGACAAAATCCATGACGGTGGTTGTGCCCCCAAAGGCTGCGGCTTTATGGCCGGTGTAATGGTCGTCGGATGAAACCGTGCCAAACATGGGCAAATCGAAATGGCAATGTGGGTCAATGCCGCCGGGGGTGATGAATTTGCCGGTGGCATCTACGGTTTCTACATCAGTGCTGTGGGGAATTTCGGATTGCGGTGCAAGGATGGCACGGATGTGTTCGCCCTCAATCAGGATATTGGCTTGAAATGTTTCTGTCGCTGTAATCAATGTTCCGTTCTTAATCAGGATAGTCATTCTATACTCCTTACAAAATTGTCAGGCGATTGGGGGCCAAAATGGGGGTAAACCTACCAACAGGGATATTGGTAGCAAAATTATAATATGTCTCTATTTTCCCCTAAGTGGTGAATCCATGAGCAAAATTGAAACCTTGGCGCACATGTATTTATTTAATCCGCCCCATAACTGGCGGCGTATTCTGGCACAAAATCCGCGCGTTTTGCCGCGCTATTGGCCGCGCTTGGCGCGCATGCAGCTTTCGGGTTGGTTGGCAGAGCCATTGCGTTGGCAAGAAGTGCGGCAATATCATGATGTGGTTGCACGCACGCCCCTTCATCCGCAGCCGATTTTTATCATGGGTTTATGGCGGAGCGGCACCACACATTTGCACAACCTGATGGGGTTAGACCCGAACTTAGGCTATGCTACCACCCTGCAGTGCTTGGCACCGAGCTTTGTTATAAAAAACCAAGCGGTGATGCGTCGTTTTTTTTCCAAAATTTTGCCTGCTAACCGTATCTTTGACAACATGCGGGTGGAGATGGACATGCCTCAAGAAGAGGAACTGGCTGTGGCCAACCTGACTCCGCATAGTTACTATAATCACTGGTTTTTTCCGCGCCAAATGCGCTCGCTTTATGACAAGTACATGCGTTTCCAGACGCTCACGCCGCGCGAATATGAAGAATGGCGCTCTACCTATCTTTGGGTGTTGCGACAGACGACGTATTTACAGGGGGGCAAGCGCTTGGTGCTGAAATCACCCACCAATCTGACCCGCACCCGTGAGTTGTTGAAGTTATTCCCAGAAGCGCGCTTTATTGAAATCATCCGCCGACCGCTGCGCACTTGGCTTTCTTATCGCCATTTGCAAAAGGTGTTGTACGCCATGCATCACTTGCAACCCTATAATCTTGATGAAGTGATGCAGGATGAGTTGTATGTGTTTACCGAGACCATGCGTCAGTGGCTGGCCGAAAAAGCGTTGATTCCCTCGGCGCAGCTGGTTTCAGTCCGTTATGAAGACCTTGTGGCTGACCCCTTGCGAGAATTACAACGAATTTACGAGGCGTTGGGACTTTCGACCAGCGAGGTGCTGCCCCGTTGGAAAGAGTATTTGGCAAGTATTGCTGGGTATCAAACCAATCATTTTCAAGTAAAGGAACAAGATGCTGCTCTGGCCCGCCAGCATTTGGCGTTTTTGTATGAAGCCGGGGGGTATAAACCGGATTGGTAATGGCGTTTATTCTGGCTGCAAGGGCGAAAATCCCCGCCCAAAGATGCTTTTCACCGGTGTGATGATGACAAATGCACTGGGGTCGAGCTGGGCGACGATGGCCTTGAGTTGAGCAAACTCGGTGATGGTTAGTGCGACCATCAATACGGCGCGCTCTTGACCGGTGTAAGCACCCTTACCGCTGAGAAGCGTTACCCCGCGCCGCATATCGGTCAGGATACGTTTGGAGATAATTTCCGATTGTTCGGTGATGATGAGCGCCAAGTTTTGCTCGCGCCGCGCTGAGGGACGGAACCAGGCCAATCCACCGCGCGGGCGCTGCACAGATTCAGGGGATTTTCCCCCGCCATAGCGTGGCAAAACTTCGCCGGGTGCTTCTTGCAGTGGGGCGGTAAAGATAGCAATTAGCACCATGACCAGAAAAAATGTGCTGACGAGTGCGGTGGTCCATTCGCCAGGCAGGTGGCCGAGTGCGGCGCGTGCCAGGGCTTCGTGGTAATTGGCGACCGGCGTTGGTAGAAACCACAGGTTGCCGAGCCAGGCCAAACCAACGATGGCGTAAATCCACAAGTAGTTACGGCGCAGGCGTCGGCCAAAGGCTTCCCAATGTGAGATGGGAAAATGCGGGGTGAGCAGATTTTCGGCCAATGTTTCGGCCCAGTCGGCGGCAGGGTGAAAGGGCGGTACAAGCATGGCCGCGAAAAAATCGGTTTCCATCAGGCGTACCCGTGCTGCCCACAGCTCGTAGTAGCGGTAGCGGCGGGTTTCCATAATCAAAAAGATGGTCACCAACAACAGATTGAGCAGGATGACCGGATGCCCCCCACTTTGGGTAAAAGCGAAGGAAATGGCTGCGCCGGTTGTGACGACCGCCCAGTTGGTGGTTGTATCTAACCGCTGGCGCCATACGTTGGCGCGTTGCACCTCGGCGCGGAAGAAATGTACCATCGCTGTTGTAAATTCGCTGGCTTTGAGTTGATAGCCGCGAAAGGTCCAAACCGGTTCATTGGGAGGCAGGGGGCTGGTCATCAGGGATTTATTTCCATATCTCAAAGGCTTGTTGTTTTACATTGGGCCGGCGTTGGGCACGCGCTGCCAGGAGAATGGCGCGTCCTGTTTCGGAACGGGTGAAGACAATCTCGCCGCCGCCCACATATCTTTGCCAGTACTTGGCAAACATTTGCACATATTCTTTGCGCGTTGCTAGGATTTTCGGCACCGGATGGTAGGCAGGAGGGTACATCCCAGTTTGACGTACCCACTGGCGAATAGGCAGCCAGAGCATTTGCAAAGGCAGGTTCGGCATGCGGTCTTCTGTGCGCATAATCAAGTAACGCTGGTCGCGCACCGGCTCGAAAATCTCTTGAAAAGCGCGAATGAAGGTATCGGAGTCCTCAGGCGAGGCATAATCCAACAGGATGCTGTACGTATCATCTCCGTTTTGTATGACACGCACAAAGTCAGGCGTCAGGTTTCGGCTCACTAAACCGAGCTGACGCAAACTCTCCAGTAGCGCGCGGCCTATATCGAGCAGGATGGCATCTGGAATTTGAACGGCGAACAGGCTGCGGACAGTGTGGATGATTTCTTTGCCGTAAAATATCCAGATGCTTAGGGAAATGATTCCAAAGAAAGCCAACGAACATAACAGAAAATACTCTAGCCCGCTCAGCAGGCTGCTTAACCAGTAACGGCTGCTGTAATAGAGCAAAAAAGTAGCCAGCGTTGCAATTGAAGTGAAAAGGTAGCGGATGAGTTTCTTGAGGGTGATTTCGAGGGTGAAGACGGTTTTAATCTTGAGGTCGCGGGTGTTGAGCGTGGTGGTGTTGTAAGAAAAATTGCTGTACTCTCCGCCTACGTCCCATAGGTCATAAACTTGCTCTCGCTTGGGAATTTGTTGGATGGTGCGAGTGTTGTGCAGGTGGATGTTGAGGTCTTGTAGCAGACCTTTTTGTCCGCTGAGAATCATGCTGGTTAGTTCTGGGCTGACGTGAATCGCGCCTTTGGCAATCGTGCCGTGCAGGGCAGGGGGAGTCGAGCGGCTTGCTGAACTGCGTTCTCCGAGCCAGTCGGTGTAGATAACTAAGGACCAATACCGACTATGCCGTTTGATGAAGCGTTCGAAATCGAGTGCGCCGCGTTGGTAGCCAGGCGCAATGCACACCACATCCCAGTTGTGTGCGACTTTGCGCTTCCAATTGGGGTCAAGGCGGATGGTGCGTCCGCGCAATTGCTGAACCGCTGTGCTGGTGGTAACGCTGGTTAGGTCAATCAGCGTATTGAGTGAAAGCGAATCCCAACCTTCGCCAAAGATGCCGCGTGTGCCGACCAGACATTTGATGGCGCCTTTCTCGAAGGCTTGGGTTGCCAGGTGCACATAGGCGCGAGAACTCCAATCGGGACCTTCGCCGGTTAACTCAACGATGCGGGGGTCTCGTGTGGGTTTGAGCGTGCAGGAAGCGCGCAGGTTTTGATGTTGTAGCGCAGATTGAAACTCTTCTAGGATGGCCGGCGCAGCCTGAGCAGGGAGCAGGAAGAGATTGCCGGTAACCAGGGTTGGGCAAAGGGGTATGGTATCAGGGTTGGTTGCTAATTTCGCAAACAAACGTACGGCGCTTCCAGAATCGTTGTCTAATATGCCGTTCAGTTGTTTTACGCCGCTGCTAATGCGCTCAAAGTCGGTGACAACCATAGCACGCAATTTGTCACCCATTGCTTTTGATTCGGCACGTAGAATATGTGTGACGGCGAAATCTTTTGATTCAGAGAAGGTCAGCACCAAGTCGCCTGGAGAACGGCTTTGCTGCATACCGCGCTCGGTGAGGGTGAGGCCAAAGGGCAAAATGGCTTTGCGTAGCCGTTGTAGTAAATGGTGGTCTTCCGTATCGGAACTCGGCTTGAGTACATCCAGGCCGAAGCGTTCCAGCAAAACTGACCAATCTTCTAATTCGAGTGGGTCCAGGGCTTCTCGTGGGGTTGGTAGTTGTGGCGCAGGCGGTTCACCGATGCTGTTCAAGAAGCGGATAGCAGCGAGCATGAGTAGAGGCCGGTCGTTCCAGCGTTTTTGCCATTCGTCTTGTAGGTTGGGGAGGTTGGCGGCAAGCGTGCCTATGCTTCTTACCCACTCTCGAAAACGTGGGTTATCGGTCAGCGCAGCAAGGGCCCTCTCGAATTCAGTCTGGATTTTGTTCAGGTACTCTCTTTCGCGTGGTGTGGGCTTGACGAGGTACACCAGGTCACGATAGGGCGCCAGGTCACCTTCTTTGACAACGGCCGGGGTGGGGACTTCAAAATCTACCTCGCCCAGCAAGCTGTCGTAGTTCTCAAATTCTTCATCGCCATCTGGTGATGGTAGGGTGGCGGTCAGACCAATGACGTATGGGTCTTGCAGTCGTTGAATCAGATAACGCAGAACGATTGCCCAGTAATCGAGCAGGTGATGACATTCATCAAGCACAACCGTTTTTACGCCGTAGGCAGATAGTTCGTCAATCAGTTTACGGGCGTTCGGGTGCAGGAAAGGCGCAATCTCTGTTTCTGGCTCGCGCAGTAACCGGTGTTTAATGCGGTTGCTATAGCGTAGCACCTCTTTACGGTAGGCGCTTGGGTTGTTCTGCCGCAAGAGTTCTTGCCGTTGCTCTGCTTGTTCCATGCTGGCAGCTTGGCCATGCTGGACAAGTTCCTCTTGCCATAGGCGTAAGGCGGCCTCCCGGAGATGTTCTTGTGCTTCGGCAGGCGTGGAAATGAGATGATAGGTGAAGATGTGAATTGGCGCACGCTCATGCGGGTCCATGCTGGCGAAGCGTGGCACATTTTGGGGGTCTTTTAAGAACAGGCCGACTTTATCGTACCACTGGGCCTGGATGGTGGTGGTTGGCGCAAAAACGACAGCCGGTTCATCCAAGCGGCGGATTAGTTCTAACCCAAGGATGGTTTTGCCTGAGCCAGGCGGGGCAACAATGTGGTATTTGCGGTCTGTTTGTGCGGTGATAATTTGTTCCAGCACCATGCGCTGGTATTTGCGAAAGGGGTAACGGAAGGTAAAGTCACCGAAATATTTCATTCGTATGTCTCACCGAATTCTTTGATTCCTAACAACGCTAACAGGGTGTCGGGGGGTAAGTCAAGCGATGGCAGTTCTGCTTGGTAGAGCGAGTCGTTTTCGGCGCGTTCACGTAGAGTCTGCCAGAGCAGCTGCCGTTCTTGGCTATCTACGATTAAGTCATGAAGTGTGCGAGCGCGCAGCAGGTATTCACCGGTGGTGTAAAAAAAGGTGATTCGGCGCCATTTTTCGGCTTTCACTGGGTTCTGGAGTCGTTCAAGGGGGCCCAACTGGATTTTGAAGTACTCTTCGTGGGCGCGAGGGTGGTCTGGTTCGTTGCGTAGCAGTTCAAGGCGCGTGGTTAGTTCGTGACCACGCACTGCGGCGACATATTCGATTTGCCCGCCTCTTTCCCCAAAACTGGCGGGCTGGTAGAAGGCCAAGTAATCTACGGCAATGACTTTTGGTGCTGATTTAAAGGGGATGCGGTACCAGCCCAAGAGACGTGCAATCTCCAAATCCCGCGGGGTCACTAGCAGACATACAAGGACGAGCGAGGTGGGCGCAAGCATGATGGTGGAGGTTTATCGTCTCCAGTCGTTTCCAACGGTTTGGCGTGTGCTAACGGGCTGAGCGCTGCCACTGACCCCTTTGCGTTCGATTTGCACAGGAACCGAGCAAGTCACTTGCAGGGGCGGGCTGCCGGCTTCCGCGCGGATGGTGTATAAGCCGGGCGGAAGCATACGTGCTTGGTCATCCAGTCCGTTCCAGGGGATAATGTGCCGGCGTCCCATTTTGCGGCGCTGGCGCAGGAGCGTGGCGCGTGGGCGTCCGTGTTCATCGAGCACTTCTAGCGTCACGCGGGCGGTTTGGCTCAAATCGAGGTAGATTTCCAGCAGATGATTTTCCGCGGGCAGGCCAGGAGTAAATGTGGATTGGTTGACCGAAAGCGCCAGTTCCACATGGTTGCGCCGCCAGTAGAGGAAACCTAGCACTATCAGTGTTAGGAGCAGTGCTGGAATCACCAACCAAGGCGCTTGGCTAAAGTTGGCTCCGATTTGGTTCCAGTTGGTCTCTCGCCCTAAGTTGGGGTTGTAGGTGATATTACGTACCAGGCGGTTGCTGTTGCCGGCCTGGTCAATGGTTTGAATTTCAATGACGTTTTGCCCTTCAAGCAGAGGCAAGGCAACTTGAAAATCACCCAACATGCCAACTGCCACCTGCTGTCCGTTGACGGAGACCCGGCTCCCCGGCTCCACTTTGCCGACCAGTTGCAAGGTGGATGTGGTTAGGATGGCTCCGTCTTCAATGTTCAATTGGATAGAGGATGCACCGGTTTTGAAATAAACCGTGCGGTTTAGGCTGGTGATGTTGCCGAGTTCGTCTTTGGCTTCGATATGCAGCAAGTTCGCCCCGGCGGTGAGCAGAACCTGATGCCGGAAAAAACCATCTTCGCTGGTTTGGACGCGCTGTTGGTTAATCGTCACTTCACCGCGTGGCGTGATTCGCCCTTGCACTTCGATGACTTGTTGGTTGGTCCATTCGTTTTCTGTTGGGCGCAGTAAGGTGATTTCTGGCCCGCGTGTAGAGAGCAAAATTTCGCGGCGCACTTCGCTGGCGTTACCGGCCTCGTCAATTATCCGCAGTGTGACCAAGTTGGGGCCTTCTTGCAGGCGTAAGGGGATAGAAAACCGCCCATCCGAGGCAATGATGCTGTGCATAGCGCCATTCCACCATAATACAGCCCCTGGTTCACTCACCCCTTCCAGTAATAACTCGGCGGAATTGACCCGCATTTGTTCGTCTGAGTTTAAGATTTTCACACTCGGTGGGCTGGTATCTATTTGGGCGTTTAGGGTGCGGCTTTCGCTGCGAAAAACCGATTGAGCGGTGATTTGGACGCGGTACGCACCATCCGGCAATAATGCCCCGTTTTGGTCGCGCCCATCCCAGGTTAAGAAATGTTTGCCCGGCGCTTGGTTGTTCTGGCTTTGTAGCAAGCGCACACGCGCCGTCTCGGAGAAGACTTCCACCGTTATATTGGCGCTGTTTTGCAAGTCGTAGGTCAGGTCAAAGATATCGAAGCTGCCATCGTTGTTGGGAGAGAACAACGCCCGCGAAGCGAAGGCTTGCAAACCGGGCGCGCGCAGCCAATCTCCAAAGAAGACTGTCAGTAAGAGCAACAGCGCTAGGCCGATGCTGCCCGCAGTGACCAACACTCCCGGCGTGGCATATACCTGTCGGGAGCGAGGGGTTTGGAAACGTTGAGAGTGAAAGCGCTGTGATTGCACGGTGAATCTCAGTCGAGTTCAATCATAATAAGAGGGTCTTCTTTGTCTTTCTCTAATTTATTTTGGGGCGAGGCGCTTGGTTCGACAGAAGCCAGATGAGACGGTGAGGAATGTGCTGTTTCCTGGCCTCGCGGCAATGGGTGAGGGGCGGCTGATGCGGTAAGGGTAGAGATTGGGGCGCGCCAAGGGTATTCCAGAAAGAAGAGCAACGTTTCGGCAAGCGAAGCGGCAAACAAAGCCAGCAAGGCGTTCGGCAACAGGTTGTCGAGCAGGGCTTGTGTAGGGTCTGCGGAGCCAATCCATGCAGAGAGTAAGAACTGAAAAGAGCCAAGCGCAAGCACGCCGGCGATGACTAAAGCCAAGGTAGAACGAGGCCGATTATATTGTATCTGGTCTTCAAGAGAAAGGCGGCCAATAAGCCAGCCAATAAATGCCCAAATGCTGATTTGCAGGAGGTGGTACAGCGTGCTGGTCGAATTAACCAGGAAGGGTGCAGCGAGTAGTTCCAGCACTTGCCAGGAAGTCAGTCCGTCAAAGCGCAGCAAGGTAGGTGCTAAATCAGGATATAAACCTGCAAGGGTGACCCAATCTGGTGATAGGCCAATTAAACCGAACAGAATTTTACCCCAAAGTGCGCCAAATAGCCCAGCCAACAGGCCGGCTGCAGGGCCCCACCACAGACCACCCAGCATAGGCACGACCCAGGCCAGGTATATTCCATTTAGAAATGGTGTTCCCAGCACTAGCAAGACCAGGCCGAGATTCGGGATAAACCAATGTTGGCCCAGCAAGGCAATGGCGAGTACCAACACGGCTAGGTAAATTGAAATTTCACCCAATGGGTAAAGCGCCGCAGCCAGTAAGGCAAAGTAACCTATGACGGGGCGTAACGTAAGCAGTAGAAACACGCCCACTAACAACACAGTATCCCAATACAGGGGGTAAACCGGACTTGCGCTGAAGAGTTGCGCAAGTAACAGGGTGAACCCCCCGGCAACTCCTAACCGCTCTAGCCAGGGCAAGTGACGGCGCACCAAAGAGTGCAAGGTGTTTAGCGCATTCATAATTCCAGTCGTCTTAAGCCATTGCTGTTTTCGGTGAGATGAGCGGGTGAGGAGGCGGGGCGGGCATGGGTGCGTGCCCATTGGCGCAAGGCTTTGATTTGAGATTCCATAGTGCGTGAGAGCGGGACGGTGTGTCGCAGGGCTTCTACCAGGTCGGCCTGAGTCAGGTCACGCCCAGCCTCGAACGCATCGTATAAGGCGGAGATGACGGCGTTTTCAATTTCTGCACCAGAGAAGTTCTCGCTCAGGCGTGCCAGTTGGGTCAGGTCGAAGTCTGCTGGGTTTCTGCCGCGCCGCTGGATGTGAATGGCGAAAATTTCCATGCGCTCGGCCAGCGAAGGCAAGTCAATGAAGAAGATTTCATCGAAACGGCCTTTGCGCAAAGCCTCTGGCGGCAAGATGCTGATGTCGTTGGCCGTGGCGACTACGAACACCGGCGCGGTTTTTTCTTGCATCCAAGTCAGGAAGCTGCCAAAAACTCGCGCCGTTGTGCCGGCATCGGAAACATGCGAACTAGCAACGCCAGCTAAGCCTTTTTCTAACTCGTCGAGCCACAACAGGCATGGTGAGACCGATTCGGCCAGCCGCAAAGCGGCGCGCATATTTTGCTCGGAAGAGCCGACCAATTCGCTAAACAGGCGTCCGAGGTCCAGTCGCAGAAGCGGCAGCCGCCACTGACTGGCGATTGCTTTGGCTACCAAACTTTTGCCGGCTCCTTGTACGCCAAGCAGCAGCAGGCCTTTGGGTTCGGGCAGGCCAAACAGGCGGGCGCGTTCGCTAAATGCTAGGGCGCGCTTGTTCAGCCATTCTTTGAGCAATGCCATGCCGCCAACCGAGGTCATCGTCTCAGACGTTTCGAAATATTCTAGGATGTGTGAACGCCGGATGATTTGTTTCTTTTCGGCAATGATAACACTGACATCCAGGCTGCGGTTCATCACGAGTGATTTGGCGAAGACATTTTCCGCCTCGCTGCACGTCAGGCCTTGTGCGGCAGCCAAGACCTGTTCGCGCATGGCAGGGGTCAGGTCGAGTTTGACACCGCCGATTTCGCGCGCCGAGCGTAGCACACGTTCCAACGACTGCTCGAGTTCCTCCCGTTCTGGCTGTGAGTAATCTAAGACGATAATGTCTTTTTCCATTTCTGGCGGGAAGATGAGCAGGGGTGAAAGCAAGATAACCGTTTTGCGACTCTCTTTGAGATGGTTGACCATATCCCGCATTCGGCGTGTAATGATGGGCTGTTCCTGAATGGGGCGGCGTTCATCCCAATAGGGGTGAAAATCTTTGAGTAGAAAGATGGCTGATTCTTGTGAGGCCGTGATGACATCTAGCGCGTTGAGCGGGGGGCAGGTCTCTGGATCAGGGCGTTGGGGGGAGTAATCATCTAACAAGCGCAGCCCATCGGTGATAGACCATCCGTACAGCTTCTTGCGCAACCCGGCAGCGACGCGGCGCAGCAGCTGCTCAATGCGCCGCTCTTCCCATGCCACCAAGTATAGCAATGGGTAACGTGCCCGAATCAAGGTGCTTAGTTCCTGTTCGCGGTTGTTGGAGCTCGGCATCATCATTCGATATTATCGCACATTTGTTAGCATTTGCTGACCGGTTTTATCAACCTTGGTGGACGGTGAAAAACTATCAATTTCGTAAAGTGTGTTGATGAGCGTTTGAAGCAAGCAAAAAAGAGGGGCTTTCCCTCTTTCTTGCTGTGCAAAGTGTTATAGGGATTGTACGGATAACAATCTGGTTTGCTCTCGTCGTATGAAAGATGCGTGTAAGGGGGTTCCTTCCCAGCCAGGGCGGGCAATTACTTGCCGGTGGGTAGTTCTACGTAAAAACTCAACCGCTTGATTTTGGCAGCGATTTTTTCTTTTTCTGCCTTGTTGGTGGCCGCCAGGTACTTGGCCTTCAGTTTGGCAATTTTTGCCTTGCGGTGCCGGCGGCGGTGAATTTCGCGTTTTCGTTCGATTGTAAAACCCATAGAGACCTCCTGAAGGAAATTCGATGCGTGCAAGTATACCAGACAAGAAAAGCTAAGGGTACGTTGGAGTATTCGATAGTTCCTGACAGGTTGGGCAGATACAATACAAACCATACTTATTTTGACCTCCAAAAAGGAGATTTTTTGATGAAACCTGTGGCGGTTCTTGGAATTGGACAAACCCCTGTAGATGAACATTGGGACAAGTCATTACGTGAAATTGGTGGTGAAGCTATTTTTGCCGCAATGGCCGATGCGGGTCTAGAAAAAGCCGATGCGCTGTATGTCGGCAATATGCTTTCGCCGTTGGTCAGCGGGCAAAATCAACTCGGTACGTTCTTTTCGGATTGGGCCGGTTTGTGGCACAAAGAAGCGATGAAGGTGGAGGCGGCCTGTGGCTCGGGGGCAGCGGCTTTTCGTGCTGCGCTGATGGCGGTTGCCTCGGGTGAAGTGGACGTGGCCATTGCCTTGGGGGTAGAGAAGATGACCGATAAATCAGGTCATGATGTGACCGCTGCACTGGCCACCGCTGCTGATGCAGATTACGAAGTGGAACAAGGCGTCTCGTTTGTGGGCTTGAATGCGCTGGTCATGCGCCGTTATATGTACGAACATGGTTGGAAACATGCCGATTTTGCCCCTTTTTCTATCAATGCACATGCCAACGCCGTTCATAACCCGAATGCGCGCCTGCGAGAGAAAATTACGTTAGAGCAGTTTGAGAAATCGGCGATGGTGGCAACGCCTATCAATTTGTTGGATGCATCACCGATTGGCGATGGCGCCGCAGCAGCGATTCTCGTCCCAGCTGAAAAGGTCAAGTCGGTGCCCGGTCGCCCGCGCGTTTTGGTGGCAGGCTCGGCCTCGGCCACCGATACCATTGCAGTTCATAGTCGCCGTGACCCGCTTTTTCTCTCTGCAGCTTATCAATCGGCCAAGCGCGCTTATCAGATGGCCGGTGTCACTCCTGAAGAGATTGATGTGTTTGAGTTGCACGATGCTTTTTCGATTATGTCGGCTCTTTCGCTGGAGGCTTGTGGCTTTGCCGAGCGTGGGCAGGGGCCGCGCTTGGGCCTGGAGAACGAGATTGCAGTGACGGGGCGCATTCCCATCTGCACACGCGGTGGCTTGAAGGCACGTGGGCATCCGGTTGGTGCAACCGGCATGTATCAGATTGTCGAAGTGATTCAACAGTTGCGTGGTGAATGCGGGCCAACCCAGGTGGAGGGCGCAACCATTGGCATGGCGCAAAATATCGGTGGCAGTGGTGCAACCATCCTGACCCATATCTTAAAAATCGGTTAGTTTGTGCAGGTTCATCCTTAAAAGGGGTTGAACTTCTGGTGGTCTTGTCCTATACTGAAATTATCGCCCCAGAAAGGACAAAGACTATGGCGGAACGCAGGACAACCCCTCGGCGTGAGTTCTCATATTACATGCGGGTTGTCGATGACGAAACAGAGCAACTGATTGGTCATCTGGCAGATATTAGCCCGCGCGGTTTCAGATTAGATTGTTCTCAATCCCTGCCGCTTAATAAGGACTTCCGTCTACGCATGGATTTGACCAGCGAAGTGGCCGATAAGCCCTTTATCACTTTTACTGCTCGCAGTAAGTGGTGTAAACCGGATTCGATGGACCCCTTCGTCTATAACGTCGGGTTCGAAATCATCAGCATCTCAATGCTAGACGGCAAGATTTTCCAAACGATTGTTGAACGCTTTGGTTCACCCGAAACCCGCTGGTGAGCAGGTTCAACCTGGCGCAAAGCCCGGAATCACATTTCCGGGTTTTGTTTTTAAGTGCCAGTTTTCACAGAATCAGATAAAATTTAGCCTATGAAACGATTTTTACGTGCTCTCATCCGAATTATCTTGCGTCTGATTGCCCGGGTGGAATTGCATGGGCTGGAAAATTTGCCCTCGGGTGGCTTTATTTTGGCTGCCAATCATCTCGGACGGCTAGACTCCGCTATCCTGTATTATGTGATTGACAGAGATGATGTGATTATGCCGGTGGCTGAAAAGTACAAGACGCACTGGCTCTTTGGGCCGTTGGTGCCTGCCCTGGGCGGGTTGTTCATTAACCGTTTTGACGCAGATATAAACGCCATTCGCGACATTTTACGGCGCATGAAAAAAGGCGGCATCTTTGTCATTGCCCCCGAAGGCACGCGCTCCAAGACGGAATCTTTGCAAAAAGCACATAGCGGGGTGGCCTTCTTTGCCGCGAAAACGGGCGCCCCGGTCGTACCGGTGGCGATTACCGGCACCGAAGACCGCTTGGTGGTTGAAAATCTCAAACGACTGCGCCGGTCTCACATCGTTGCGCGGGCGGGCAAGCCTATTCAGGTGCGATTAGACGAAACGCTGGGGCGTGACGAGGCACTTGAGGCAGCCACCGATGACATTATGTGCCGGATTGCGCTCATGCTGCCTGAACGGTATCGCGGTGTGTATGCTCATCACCCTCACTTGGAGCGGCTTTTGAAGTCGGAAGCATCAACGCTACACCCTGAACCCCAACCGATAGAGGTTGCCTAATGCGAAACCTGCTCAAACGGCTGATTCGCTTGGTCTTTGGCTGGATTGCTGATGTCCAGGTGGTAGGACGTGAAAATGTACCCGAGCAGGGCGCATTTGTTTTGGTCACCAATCACATTGGGTTGGTAGACATCGTTATGTTTCATTATGTGTTCGACCGTTTCGATATGTTCATTCCGGTGGGCGAAAAATGGGAGAAAAACCCCTTTATCCGTTTCCTCGGAAAGCATCTTAACTTTCTGTTTGTAAACCGTTTTAACCCTGACCTGAAAGCCTTGCGCAAGATGATAACCTTGATGGAGGCTGGCAACGCGATGGTCATTGCGCCCGAAGGTACGCGTTCGCGCACTGGCGCGTTACTAGAAGGCAAACCGGGGGCAGCCTATTTGGCTGCCCGTTCGGGCTTTCCGGTGGTGCCGGTGGCGATTACCGGGACAGAGGATAAAGTAATTCTCGAAAATCTCAAACGGTTTCGCAAATCCAAAATTACGCTGACGGGGGGCCAGCCTTTTATCATTCCACCCTTACCGCGCGAGAATCGTGACCAGGCGCTACAAGCAGCCACAGACGAAATCATGTGCCGGATTGCGGCGTTGTTACCAGAGCGCTACCGGGGGGTGTATGCAGAACATTCGCGTCTAAAGGAGTTGCTGGCATGCCCTCCTGGAGCAGAAAATTAATCTTTGTCACCGGTGGTTCCAGCGGAATTGGATTGGAGATTGCACGAATTGCTGCCCGGCAGGGGGCAGATGTTTGGTTGGTAGCGCGCCGGCGCGAAGTGTTAGCGACGGCCCTCGAACAGGTGCGGGTTTTGGCAGTGCGTTCAGACCAGCGGTTTGGGGTGCTGAGCGTAGACCTGAGCAAATCGGAAGAGACTTTCCCCGCACTGGCTCGGACAATCGCTCAAACTGGTGTACCTGATGTGTTGGTGAATGCGGCTGGTGCAGCCCATCCTGGTTATGTCGAGCAACTCGACCCGGCGATTTTTCGCTGGATGATGGATGCGAATTACTTTAGCACGGTTCACGCCGTTCAGGCTGTGTTACCTGGTATGATAGCGCGGCGCAGTGGGCATATCATCAACATTTCTTCAGCGGCGGGCTTTTTGGGGGTGTTTGGTTATACAGCGTATGGCGCTTCGAAATTTGCTGTGGCGGGCTTTAGCGAAGCCCTGCGTGCTGAAATGAAGCGCTATCACATCCAGGTTTCGATTGCTTATCCATCCGACACGAAAACACCCCAACTTGATTATGAAAATCAATTCAAACCGCCAGAAACCAAAGCCATTTCTGGCAACTCAGCGCCGCTCGAAGCAAGACAGGTGGCCGATGCGATTGTCCGCCAGGCCCAAGCCGGACATTACGCCATTTTTACCTCGTTTGACATGCGCCTCGTTTATTTGCTCAATAAACTTTTGCCCAAAGCCCTGGTGTTTGCCATTCTGGACGCTATGGCAGGCAGAAGTACTCATGCAACATGATTGGAGAATTCAATGGACATCTTTGAGAAATGCGCTCAGTTTACTGAAGCCAAAGTTGCGATTGCACAGGGGTACTATCCCTATTTCATTCCTTTGAATGAAAATGAGGGAACAGAAGTCATCTATCAGGGCCGCCGCTTGCTGATGTGCGGCTCTAATAATTACCTGGGGTTGACGACGCACCCCAAGGTCAAACAAGCTGCATTAGAGGCCCTAGAGCGCTATGGGACGAGTTGTACTGGCTCGCGTTTTCTGAATGGCACGCTGGAACTGCACGAACGCTTAGAGCGTGAACTGGCAGATTGGGTGCAAAAACCGGCTGCGTTGGTCTTTTCCACGGGTATGCAGGCGAATCTCGGTACGATTAGTGCATTGGTTTCGCGCTCTGATGTAGTTGTTTTGGATAAACTCGACCACGCGAGCATTGTAGATGGCGCTCGACTGGGTTGGGGCGAGACCAAACGTTTTCGCCACAACGACGTCAAGGATTTGGAACGCGTTCTTGCCAGCATTCCGGCTGATAGAGGGAAGCTAGTGGTAGTAGATGGCTTGTTCAGCATGGAAGGGGATATTGCCCCCTTGCCCGAGATTGTGCCTGTTTGTCAGAAATATGGCGCGCGTTTGATGGTAGATGATGCCCATGCGATGGGCGTTTTAGGGGGTGGCCGCGGGACAGCAGCGCATTTTGGCCTGACCGACCAGGTTGATTTGATTATGTCCACCTTCAGCAAGTCGTTTGCTTCGCTCGGCGGGTTTGTCGCGGGTGATTCGGATGTCATTCATTACATCAAGCACCATGCCCGCGCCCTGATTTTCAGCGCCAGCATTCCGGCCTCCAACGCCGCGGCTGTGTTAGCAGCCTTACAAGTGATGCGTGAAGAGCCGGAACGTGTGCAACGGGTGAATCAGATTGCGGAACGAGTGCGCACGGAATTGCGCCGTATGGGTTTTAATATTGGAAATTCACAAACCCCGGTCGTTCCGATTATCATCGGTGATGATATGCGCACGCTCCTGACCTGGAAAGCGCTGTTTGAAGCAGGGGTGTTTGTTAACCCGGTGCTTTCGCCGGCTGTGCCGGAGGGCTGTCAGTTGTTGCGCACCAGTTACATGGCAACGCACAGCGACGAGCAAATTGAGCGTGCGTTGGAACTCTACGAACAGGTGGGTCGCCAAATGGGCGTGATTTCTTAAGGTTGACACTTTGCGGTGCTGTAGTATAATACCGCTTCGCGCCTGCTCCCTTGCGGGAGTGGGTTGTGTGTCAATCCGGGCTTACCCGCAACGCGGCGAATTCATTTGAGAAAAAATGTCACGCAGCGGTTGTGGCGAAGCGAAGACCAGGAGAAAGGAACCATGAAATACGCAATTTTAGAAAGCGGCGGCAAACAATACAAAGCCGTCGAAGGCGGTGTAATTGATGTGGACCGCCTGCCTGTGAAAGCCGGCGAACAACTGAAACTTAATTCTGTCCTATTGCTGGTAGATGGTGATAACGTGACCGTTGGCGCGCCGGTTGTTTCGGGCGCTTCGGTCAGCGCCAGGGTTGTGGAGCATTTCAAAGGCCCCAAGACCGTTAATTTCCACTACAAGCCCAAGAAGCGCATCCGCCAGAAGACCGGGCATCGCCAGTCTTACACCCGCCTTGCAATTGAGGCAATTGAGTAGTTTGAAGAGAGGTACCTATGGCTCATAAGAAAGGTGGCGGCTCTAGCCGCAATGGACGTGATAGCAACGCGCAGCGCCTGGGCGTGAAGCGTTACGCGGGTGAATTTGTTCTGGCGGGGAATATCCTCGTTCGTCAGCGCGGAACGCACATCAAGCCTGGTTTGGGCGTCTCGGTTGGTAAGGACGATACCCTGTTCGCTGTTGTGGACGGCGTGGTCGTCTATGATATTGTGCATGGCCGCAAACGCGCCAACGTCATCCCCGCGGAAGCGTTGGAAGCGGCAGCGGAGTAACAGAGGCTCGTCATGAAAGCGAAAATTCATCCGACGTATTACGAAAACGCTCAAGTTGTCTGCGCTTCGTGTGGTAACACTTGGACGACCGGCTCGACCAAAAAATCCATCCATGTTGAAGTCTGCTCTCGGTGTCATCCGTTCTTTTCGGGTGAGCAGACCCGCATTCTCGACGTGGAAGGACAGGTAGACCGCTTCTACAAGAAACTTCAGGCGCGGCAATCCTATGTGGAGCAGACCAAAGCGCGTGAAGATGCCAAAAAGGCGCCGGCCAAACCGGTGGCCGAACTGGAACTTGGCGCGCGTGTGACCGAAGCGCTTGCCAAAGCCGGTATTACGACCATCGCGCAATTGATGGCCAAATTGGCCGAAGGCGATGAAGCAGCACTGGCCATTGAAGGCTTTGGCCGCAAAGCGTTGATTGACAGCAAGAAGAAAATCCGTGCAATGGGCTATGAATTGCCCGAAACCGCCCCGGCGGCTTGAAGGCAAAATCTAAAGACAGCGGGTTTTCTTAAAATCAGGTAAACTTAACAGGCAGGTGTGCGACATCTGCCTGTTATTATTTGCTCTTGGAGAGGACATGAAGCATATTCACGGTTCCATCGAAGTCATTTGTGGTTCGATGTTTAGCGGCAAGACGGATGAACTCATCCGCCGCTTGCGTCGCGCAGTGATTGCCCGTCAGAAGGTGCAAGTCTTCAAGCCGGCCATTGATGTGCGCTACGCAGTGGAGAAAGTTACCTCACACGCTGGAGCGGATTTTTCGGCTATACCGGTCGAGTCTTCGGGTGAAATTCTGGTCAAGATAGAACCAGATACAACCGTAGTCGGCATAGACGAAGCCCAATTCTTCGATGAAGGCATCTTACAAGTCACTGAGCAGCTGGCCGAGCGCGGCGTACGGGTGATTGTCGCCGGATTAGACCAGGATTTTCGTGGCGAGCCGTTTGGCCCCATGCCTGCACTGATGTCGAAAGCCGAACAGGTAGACAAGTTGCGCGCTATCTGTATTGTGTGCGGAGAACCGGCCTCGCGCACGCAGCGGCTGGTGAATGGGCGACCTGCCCGTTATGATGACCCGGTAGTGATTGTTGGCGCTTCGGAGCTCTACGAAGCCCGCTGCCGGCGCCATCACGAAGTTCCGCGCTCGTGAGCATTGGTGGGGGCTGCATGCAAGATTATCGTGAATTCCTATCTGAAATTTTGATTGATGAATCAACGCTGCAAAAGCGCATTCGTGAATTGGCGGAGGAGATCAATCGCGATTATGCGGGTGAAGACGTCTTGCTCATCTGCATTTTGCGTGGTGCGCTGCCATTTTTGGTGGACCTGATGCGTCATCTGACTGTGCGTACCTCCATTGATTGCATGGCCATCTCTTCCTATGGGGCCGGAGCGCGCTCTTCGACGGGTAATGTGCGCGTCACCTATGACTTGCAGACCAATATCGCAGGAAGGCATGTTTTGCTCGTTGAAGATATTATTGACAGCGGGCATACCATTGCCCATGTCTTAGAAATGCTCCAAACCCGCCGGCCCAAATCGCTCAAAGTCTGTGCTTTGCTCGATAAGGAATCGCGTCGTGAGGCAGTTGTTCCTATCCACTACCGCGGCTTTATCATCGAAAACAAGTTCGTTTTTGGCTATGGCTTGGATATTGATGAATACTACCGCAACCTGCCTTTCGTAGGCGTGGTGGACCTAGAAAAATACAAACCGGAGTGACCATGCAAGACTATACCGAATTTATAGATGAAGTTTTGGTGAGTGCCGAGGCCATCGAACAGCGTGTCAGCGAGTTGGGCGCACAAATCAGCCGCGATTACGCTGGACAAGATTTGCTGGTTGTTTGTTTGTTGCGCGGCGCCATGACCTTTACCGCTGACCTGACCCGTAAACTAACCATCTCGCACGAGCTGGACTGCATGTCGCTTTCCTCCTATGGGCGAGGCAATTATGCTTCCAGCGGTAATGTGCGCGTTAATCTGGACTTGATGACGAATATCGAAGGTCGGCATGTCTTGTTGGTGGAAGACATCATAGATAGTGGCCGTACCTTGGCGCATGTTCTTTCTATGCTACAGACTCGCGAGCCGCTTAGCCTTCGTGTATGTGTCCTGCTTGATAAGAAAATGCGCCGCGAAGTGCCGGTGCAGGTAGATTATGTCGGTTTTGATGTGCCAGATAAATATGTCTTTGGCTATGGCATTGATATTGATGAACGCTTCCGCCACTTACCTTTCATCGGTTCTGCCGACTTGACCCGCTACATTCGCCCAGCCTGAGTGATAGTCTTGCCGACTGCGCATCTTGGGTGGGTCCGCTTATGTCTAGCTCGCCTGACCCTGCATTTGAGCCTGCCGAACGTTTGCTATATGCCGGGCGCTGGGTGGCGCTGGTGCGTGGCCAGGTGATTGCGCAAGGCGCAACCCGGCAAGAGGCTTTACTCACAGCGCGGCAGTTTCGTCCCAAAGATAGATTAGAACTCCAGTATATGTCTGAATTTCCCATCCAGTTACCGCTTCTTGACCGCGTGCGCCAGACCCTGCCGCCGGGTTTGCCTGTGTATCTGGTGGGTGGCCTTGTGCGTGATTTTTTGTTGGGGCGTATGAGCCATGATTTGGATTTTGCCGTTCCCTCTGGCGCGCTGCCTTTGGCGCGCAAACTCGCGGATGCGCTAGGGGGAGCATATTTCCCATTGGATCCCTCAACCGATACGGCTCGGATTGTGCTGAAACATCCCGATGGAAGCCGTGATATTTTAGATTTTGCCGGCTTTCGCGGTGATTCTCTGGAATCTGATTTACGTGGACGAGATTTCACCCTAAATGCCATCGCCATTGACCTTCACTCTGGGCAGATGTTTGACCCTTTGGGAGGGGTTGCCGACCTGCGTGCTAAGCGCCTGCGCGCTTGTGCTGAAACAGCCTTTGCCGATGACCCGCTGCGCATTTTGCGTGCGGTACGCCAAGCGGCTGCCTTTGGGTTTCAGATTGAATTACAAACACGCCAATGGATGAAAGTCGCTGTGCCGCTGCTCTCCAAAACCAGCCCAGAGCGGCAGCGCGATGAACTTTTTCAGATGTTGGCTGGGCCTCGGCCCGATGCGTGTATTTTGGCACTCGATGTATTAGGCGCCCTGTCTGTAGTTTTGCCCGAACTCTCGGCGCTCAAGGGGGTGACGCAATCTCCACCCCATGTGCATGATGTCTGGACGCATACGCTGGCTGTTTTACGACATTTGGAAGGAATACTTGCCACACTGGCACCGCAACACGACGAAAACGCTGCCAATGCCGACCTGTTTAACGGTTTGCTGGCCTTGCGGTTGGGGCGTTACCGTCAGCAACTGGGTGAACACCTGGGCTTCCATCTCCATCCAGAGCGTTCGGCACGCGCGTTGCTCTTTTTTGCGGCTTTGTATCATGATATTGAAAAGCCAAACACCCGTACCGTTGAAGAAAATGGGCGCATCCGCTTTTTAGAGCATGAGGAGCGCGGCGCGCTGACCGCGCTTAAACGTGGTATCGCTTTGCGCCTGTGCAATGACGAATTGGACCGTTTGAGACTGCTCATCCGCCATCACATGCGTTTTCATTTTCATGCCGCGCAGGCCGAACAAGGTCACAAACCAACGCGCAAGGCCATATATCGCTTTTTTCATGATACCGGTGAAGCGGGTGTTTCACTCATTCTGCTGGCGTTGGCTGACCGTCGGGCAACCTACGACCACACCTTGACGCAAGACCAGTGGGCTGCCAGCTTAGATGTGGCGCGTGCCTTCCTGGAAGCGTACTACGAACAAGCCGAGCAAGTCATCCATCCACCCCGGCTGTTAACAGGGGATGACTTAATTAACGAAC
>QEXW01000023.1 GCA_003130845.1 Anaerolineae bacterium | reverse complement strand
GTTTCACGCAAAAAGCGCGCCAGCAATTCAAGGACGGGTTTGGCGCGTAACGTGGGTGGCAAGGTGCGAATCAGGTGGGATTGTGCTTTTTCGGCGAGAGAAGCGGTTTCGAGCAGGCGCGGCCAAAGCAGACGTCCAAGGCGGATGAGCGTGCCGCGTGCGCCGCGCCCGTAGTAAAAGCGCATTGCTTTTTGGATTTTGGCGTATGTTTCGGCGCTGGTAGCGGCGTTGTAGCGTGAGACAATTTGCGGCTCCACAATCTCTGCGCTCAGCGCCGATTTCGACAGGATGGAGACCAGGGCTTCCTTGCCGAGCTCGTTGGTGAGTGTCTCAAGAAATTGCCGGAAGAAACGAGTTGGTAAGAGGTGTGTGTAAGGTTGCTTCACTGGCAGGCGTCTCCTGAGGGAAGGAAATCTATTCGGTTCTTAAGATGGTTAATAAGCGGTCGAGCATTTCGGCGCGATAGTCAATGGCAGCCTGTACGTTTTGTTGATGCATTTCATAGACGACAGTATCTACCACCAGGTCGCCTTCGAGCGTCTTTTTCATGGGCAAAATCGATTCGCTGTCACCATCGAGTTTGACGGTGGTGCGGGCGGCCAATTTGGCTTGCTCAATCTGGCCGCCCATTTCGACATAGCGGGTTTCGACCGTCATAGTAGCCGCGTCTTGGACATATTTTGCGATGGCATCGGCTGCGTCTTTGAGGGCCTGTTTTAGTTCGGGGGTGGTTGGCATGAGGTTCTCCTTGTTTGCATGGGTCTTTAGGGAATGTTTTTTATTTCTCTGGCTTGTTTGAGAAGTGTTATGACATATTGGTAGGCAGCCGGCAGCGCTAAAATTGGTGTGCCGGTGGCCGTGAGTGTTGCGATTTTGGCTGCTCCGCTGCTTACGGTTAGAAAAAGGCGCAAGTTCAGGTGCCGGGTGCGGGTAGCTCGTTCGAGTGCACGTTGATGCAGGTGTTTTTGCTCGGCTGAGGCGGTTTCTGCCCAGGCGGTGATGGTATCGCCACTCCAATCTACGGCACTGCGCGCAATGACTTGCCCGGCCAGTGCGGTCTCAACCCAAGCAAAGTGTAACACTGTTTGTTCAAGTTGCTCAAGAAAGGACTCGAAGTCTGTTTTGGCTTTTCGCCAGGCTTGGCTGAGCGGTTCTTGTATGGTTTCAGGTTCATCGCCGCGCGAGAAGCTGATAGGCTGGCTGTTGGAAATATCTTCTAACAATTCGAGCAAGGCGCTTTCTGGCCCCGGTTCGACGGTCAAGCTGTTCGCTGCGAAACTAACGGTAGATTGGGTTGTCTGACGAGCCTGAATTTGGTGAAGCAGGTCATCCAACCGGTTTGGAATGGCCTGTAACACAGTATGAACTTGGTCTAGATTGGCTTCGCTGCGTTCAAACGCCTGCTGGGCGGCTTGAAGGTTCTCTGGCAAATTAACACGAAAGAGCGGTGCCTCGACTGCCGGCAAACTGCTTTCCTGTTGCAGGCCAAAATGTACCATCTCTTGCTGTGGCATGGGTGTCCACAGGCCGAGCGGGTCATCTAGGCTGCCAATGGTTTGAAAGATGGACATAGTTCGAGCAGGTGGCAGGCCTTATTTTGCCAAGTTGGCAATGCTGGTTGCGGCGCTGACGATGGTTTTGAGCAGTTCGGCACGATTTTGCTGGGCGGATTTGACCATCTCTAGGTGAATATTCCAGACTTCGGTATCAATCTGGCCATCTTGTTGCGGAATGCATACTAACGTGTCGCCGTCTAGTTCAATGCGTGTCATCGCTCGCAGACGAGCGCCGATGTATTGGCCGTTTTCGTATTTCACTTGGCTGAGGTCATCCGCTACATAGGTGCCGACTTCAAGGCTGCTAGTGTCATCTAGGGCTTGGCTTAGGTAGTTCCCCAGTTTTTCCAAGAAGCGGTTAAGTGATTCGTTGAGGGGGGTGGTTTTTTCAGGCTGTGTTGGGGTGCTTTCGGCTTTCTTGAACAGGTCGCCGATGGCGTAGTTGGTGCCAGGTTGGTTGCTGGATGATGTTGGAACTGAAGGGGTGCGGTCTTCGACATCGGGTTGGAAACTGAGTGCGGCTTCTTTCACTTTGGCCGGGTAAATGGTGATGGTTTCACGCGTTTTGGTGATTTCGGTGGCTGGGGTGGGTGTCTGGTCGACTGCCAAGCGCACGGCCGGGTCGCCAATGAAGGCGTAATTGCGGGCATCATTGTTGGAAGTCCACATTCCGGCGAGTTTGATGTCGTCTTGTGATTCGGCGGAGGTGTTGTCTAACTCTTCGGTGAGCGAGGTGGAAATTTCGGCATAGCGTTGGTTGAAGTATTCGATGGCTGCGCCGGCAGGCTTTCCGTTCAGCAGGGCATCGAGGGTGGAGTCGAAGGTTTCTACATCGCCTTGCAAGCCATCCCATTCAATGGATGCGCCCCAGGCCCGTTCCACGTGCGCAAAGACGCCCAAAGCGCCGCCTTTCGGATGCGCAAGCAATTTGAGCGGCAGTTGGGAGATGAAGGCATAGGGTGCAATTTCTTTTTGTGTGCCAAAGGCCTGACGGTAGAAGTTATCGAGTTTGGGAACGCCACCGCCGTAACAGGCAAAGATGAAGGCGAACATGCCGAACACGTCGGCATCGGAGGCCAGGTCATCGGCGGAGAAGTAGAAGTTTTCTTTGATGGGCTGGCGTGCTTTGGGACCAGGCCAGTCTTGGGTCAAAATAGCGCCGGTGTGGCGTAACAAGCGTGGGTCACCGGGTTTGAAGTTCATGCCGTGCGAGGCGGTGAAGAGTAGCGCCGGGGTTTGTTTGCCGCCCAGGTAGTTGGTTAGGGTGGCTTTGGTGGCCTGTTCGGGGGGGATTGTTTCTACTTTCCAGTCTTTGTATTGGCTTTTCATTTGCCCAAACAGGGGTTCGACGAGTGCTTTGGCGCTCAGTTGGGTTGCGCGGTCATCGGGGTTGGCAACGCCAAAGAAGGCGGCCCGGCGGGCGCGTCGAATTTTGCCGGTTTCGGC